>JAOUBX010000055.1 GCA_029860075.1 Deltaproteobacteria bacterium
ACTATAAACTTAATGAAACTACGGGAATGGTAAATATATTGTTAACTCTATGAAAAGGCAGCAAGAAAAAAACTTTTTTCTTGCTAATAGATGCGTTTTGCCATTGACAGGGGTACTTCTAATGGGCAACCCCTTATTACGCTTTAAATGCTAAATTAGCTTCTAGTGCAAGTTCTTGAGCTTTTAATTTTTGTGCAGATTTTTCTTCGGGCCACCCCTTTATATTTGCATGCCTTGGAGGATTATTATCAGGTTCCACATTAAGACTCTTTTTTCCAATAGATAAAACTTGAATATCGGCTCTCCCATGAACTTTTCTTGAGCTTTTAGCTATTTGTGCTTCACCAATATGCCAAACTTCATCTTCACGAAGTCCATCAATTCTGAAAACGGAGCATTCCCACTTTCCCTCGTGCATCATGGGCATGAAGGCGCCATATTTTACTCGTTTTGCGGGGAGAGGTGCATTAGGTGAATAGTGGCTACGGCTGGTTAAAAACCTAGAGATAGTTTCATTATTAGTAACTTCAAGAGGTAAAACATTATCATATTTCTTAGGAAAAAATTCTTTGAATGTTGTCAGTAATCGTTTTAGGAATTTCATCTCCAAAAAACTCCTCACCATGCACTTTATTTAAGCCGATAATGCCAGCATAAGATAACAAACAATCACTTCCTATACTCACAGAAAAAACTCTTCGAGGTCTCACATACCATTCAAAAGATATATCACCATCAGGGTCAACTGAAACCTCTGGCAAGGGAAGTGTCGTCGGAAGGGTATCGGTGAAGCGTTTTGCTTCTATAAGCGAATTTACATTTATCGCATTTGCGCCATATCCATCCCAATTATCATTGGCACATTCTTCTGTAATCTCCTTCAAAGCTATTTCAATTTCACGATCAATCTCGCCAATACTAACACTCTCAAATATCTCTCTTCTTACTTTACTTATCGTATCTCTTAACTTGTTAGCATCATCGCTGACAGCCCTCTCAGTATAGCTTGGAAGGAAGTTCCCGTTGTTTATAGTAATACATGCAGTACTCATTCGAATAACCCCGCTGTTTTTTCTGTTATACTTTCGAAAAAAATACGATTTTTCTCATCTCGAAATTGTTCAAATATTGGCCATAAGGAGTCATCATCTAATTCAAAATCATGCTGCTTGAAAACATCAATATCAAATATTACTGTAACATTGTCTGGTATAGCACTCATTTCTAATGCTTGGATAATGATAGATGTATATTTTAAACCTGGATTATTAACAACTACTCTTGATAGAAAGCCACCTATGTTTCCATTAATATTCTCCGGTATTTTAGGCGGTGACGTTAAATAGTCATCAACGTCGATTGGTAATGCTAGATCAAAGCGGTTAATATAACGTGTAGCTATTCTTGTAATTAATTCTGGGGAAGCCTTGCTTGTGTATATGTCCCAAAGGTTTCTGACCTCCTCAAAAATATCATTCCATTTTGTATATGGATTTAACCGACTGAAAGAAAATCCATCTTTTCTGAATTGTACAATATTTTTTTCGTCTTCCGATTTAAAGAAATAGCCACCAATATCATATTCTGTGTCTTGGGTAAGCTGCTCATCCTTTTTGATGTGTAGTTTTGTTTGATATTTTCGTTGTTCAATTCTTTTGGGATACCTATCGAGAATTAATGATTCAAAACCTTGAATCCGAAAATCAGAGGGTAGTTTAACTTTAAAGTCGATTAGTGCTTCTGTAATTGGTGCATTTTTTAAATGCCGTTGTTTAGCCATAAAATTATGCTTCACTAATCCATTGGTTATATTAAAGGAAACTTAGCAGATTATAAATTCAAATATCAAGAGATATATTCAAAATATCAACTTATTAGATAATAAATATTAAAATTGGTTCTTAATAAATAAATAATTTAATAACCGGGGACAGCTAATAATAACCGAATAACCGGGGACATCGACCTTTTAAACTAATTACTGTGCATCAACAACAGCGACCGTTTCAACCCGACTCTATCCTTTCCCCAAAAAAAGCAGTCGCTTTCTTAATTTACGTTCTATTTACCTACTCAGCTTCCGGTTTAAAGGCTTTTAACTGCGCCATAATGGCAGCTATTTTGTTCTGGTCCCCTTCCTGGAAAATCTGGTTAACAAGATTGATAGCGTCAGCAAATTCCTCGGGTAAGTCAAGATGTTGAGAAGGATTGTCAGGATTGATCCCCATGACTCTGGCTGTATCGTTCATGGGGAGAAGGCGGTGGGGATTGTTAAGCTCTTTTACGATGGCGTCAATGATGGCATTTCCCTTTGCCGTATATTGAGGGGCTTCTTTTGGTCCTTCACCATACAAAAGCCAGTCAGGTGACACATTTACACTAAAAGCAAAGGGATAAGCTTGTTTTACCGGAAGAGAGCCTCTTAATTTGTGGTTTTGAAGGGATTGCCGCTTCATATCTAAAAGCTGGGCAGCATTGGTAATTGTAGGTTTCAATGCTTTTAATTGGCAGACCCTTTCAATGAAAGCATCAAAAGTGTTGTTTGTGGTTGACATAAGCCCGTGTAGGGCGGATTAGTGAAGCGTAATCCGCCGCATGTAAATTGCATTAAATGTTAAAGGGATTAACACACCCTGCCCCTTTAAAATTGGTAAATAGATATTATTTTACACCTCATCAATACCATACATCGGGTATTTTTTAAGGGTAGAATTGAAATAGTTTTTCAACCAAATATATTTTATTCTACTCTTTTCATCTGCTTCTTGCGCACGACCCCCGCCAAAATAACCAAGCTTATTAAGGCTAGCTCTTCTTTTAAAATATATTGCTTGGATACCGAATAGAGTATCCATGCTGGAAGAATAAGGAGCAATAAAAGTGGATTTAAAATCAGTGAAACAGAATACAAAAAAACCGTACCAATAGCCAGTAGACCAATAACTACGAATATCATTAATGTGTCATTTCGTAGCCTAGTCATTTTGTTCATTTCCCTATTTTCCTACTCAGTTTCCGATTTAAAGGCTTTTAATTGCGCCATAATGGCAGCTATTTTATTCTTGTCCCCTTCCAGAAAAATCTGGTTAACAAGACAGATAGCTTCAGCAAATTCCTCGGGTAAGTCAAGATGTTGAGAAGGGTTGTCAGGATTGATCCCCATGACTCTGGCTGTATCGTTCATGGGGAGAAGGCGGTGGGGATTGTTAAGCTCTTTTACGATGGCATCAATGATGGCATTTCCCTTTGCCGTATATTGAGGGGCCTCTTTTGGTCCCTCACCATACAAAAGCCAGTCAGGTGACACATTTACACTAAAAGCAAAAGAATATGCTTGTTTTACCGGGAGAGATCCTCTCATTTTATGGCTTTGCAGGGATTGGCGTTTCATACCTAAAGCTTCAGCAGCATTTGTGATTGTAGGTTTCAAATCCCTCAAAGAGCATACCCGTTCAATAAAAGCTTCAAATGCGTTATTTTTGATTGACATACAATCCAATTGCGTCTATAGTTATTTTTAACAATCTCAAAAGCGTTATAATCTATGCTCAGTAAAAGGCTGTATTGGCCTATTATCAGTCACCCGCAGCCCTTTGTAACAAAACCGGAAATAAAATAGTTTTTGATTCTATCCCAGCGGTGTCTTGGGGTCAATGGATAAAAATATCAAAATTCAGGGAACTTAAACATAATCAAAACAAGGGGAGGGTAAACAGATGAAAGAATTTAAAGAACTGGTGGAAATCTTTGAAAAAGGGGAGAATGATTTGGCTTTGGGTGATTATTTAATACTGGGGGAAGAGTCGGCTTTAATCAAGGCCATGGGAGAGCAGTTGGCATTATATACCTATTTGATCAGCGACAATGGCTGCTATAAAAAAGGCATGCATGTTCAGATTCCACTCGATGCCTTATGGGGCCTGGGGAGAATGATAATAAAGATCGGTGAAGAAATGGATGAGAAAATTAATATTCTCGATGAGAGGTTTTTGCTGAAAATCCGGGAAGAGAGGAGGGGCGTATAAAAGCTTATTATTTGACAGGATTTACAGGATGGACGGGATTTTAAAATACTTAACCCTGAAATCCCCAATTGGATTGCCCAATCTAAAAGGTCGCTATCCCCGGTTATGAATTCTTCATTGTTAAGATTAAAGCCTTGACATTAATTAAATATGGTGTATATTAAGATCAAAGTCTTGATCTTAAGAGGTAGGCGTGCTGCAAGTATCTGAAAATGAAGTAAAATCTCGTCTCTTATTTGATAATCCCTGGTGGGAAGAAGGGGCTGGTATCGATAGCAGGCGACAGGAATACCCCAGAAGATCTTATTTTTTACCCTTTTATAAATTGGTTCTCGATGAAAGTGTTAACAGGGCCATTGTTCTCATGGGTCCTCGCCGTGTTGGTAAAACGGTAATGGTTTATCATACTGTCCAAAAACTATTATCTGAGGGTGTTAAAGGAAACCAGATTCTCTATTTATCTTTAGAAACTCCTATTTATACAGGCCTTTCTTTAGAAAAACTGGTTATTCTGTTTCAGTCACTTTTTAGTCATAAAAGAGAAGATAAATTATATATTTTCTTTGATGAAATCCAATATCTCAAAAACTGGGAAGTTCACCTGAAGTCACTGGTAGACTCCTTTAGCACCTATAAATTTGTAGCGACAGGTTCCGCCGCCGCTGCCTTACGTCTTAAAAGCCGGGAATCGGGAGCCGGCAGATTTACAGACTTTATATTGCCTCCCCTGACGTTTTCGGAATATCTTCTTTTTATATCAAAAGAAGAAGAATTGATAAGTGAAAGTGTTGGTGATAATGATCGCCCTCTTTATTCAGCAAATGACATAAATGATCTAAACCAGGAATTTATTAATTACCTCAATTATGGAGGATATCCGGAAGCCGTCTTTTCCAAAACAATTCAGGAAAATAGCGGGCAATATATTAAAAGTGATATTATCGATAAAGTTCTGCTGCGAGACCTGCCGAGCTTATATGGGATTAATGATATTCAGGAACTGAACAGGTTATTCACCGTTGTGGCTTATAATTCAGGGAATGAAATCAACCTGGAAGGATTATGTCAATCAGCAGGAATCGCAAAAAATACTATCAAAAAATATCTGGCATATCTCGAAGCAGCCTTTCTGATTAAACGTATTCATAGAGTTGATCAGAATTCAAAGCGTTTTAAAAGGGAAACGTTCTTCAAGGTTTATCTTACAAATCCATCAATGCGAGCCGCCCTGTTCGGCAATATTGAAGATGATTCTGAAGCTATAGGTTCACTGACAGAAACGGCTATTTATAGTCAATGGCTTCACTCTGAAATCATTGAGAACTTGCATTATGCCAGGTGGAAAGAGGGTGAAGTAGATCTTGTTTATCTGGACCTGAAATCTCAAATACCGCTTTGGCTGGTAGAGGTTAAATGGTCAGACAGGGCCATAACAGACAGGGCAGAAATTAAAGGTACGCTTGACTTTGCCGGTAAGCATGCAGATCATCTTTATCAGGAGGGTATTATGGTTACAACAAAAACGAAAACTGATGAAAGATATCATGAAGACAAATTGATAGAATTCAAACCAAGCAGCTTGTATGCCTACACTGTAGGTAAAAACCTGACTGACCGATTATTGGATCGTTTTATAAATAGTCAATCATGATTTACAGGATAATATTAATAGTTGTTTTTTGCAGGGAAATGCCAAAATAAAAAAATGCAGGTTTTAGTCATTTTCAAATCCTGCTTGACAAGAGTCATAAAAGCTTGTTATTACAGCATAAAGCGATTTTATTAAAAGGGAGGTAGTTTAAATGAAAGGCTTGCTTTTGACGTTATCGGCGGTTATGTTTTTATTAAATGCTTCACCCCTTAATGCTGCTGTCCAGCGGGACAGGGTAAAACTGGGGAATCCCAATGAACTTACCTCTTATTGTATCGAAGGGCATGTATTTGTCGTTGCCGTTGGTCAAAGCTTTGGTGAAAATACGACCTACGCCCCTGCCATTACCCAGGTTTATACCTATGTAAAAAAAGGGAAGGTTCTTCCTATGAAATGTTTAGAGAAAAAGCCTGTCAAAAGAAAGAGAAAAAAAAGGTAGTATCCTACCTGAGACCTAAGCGACTCATTTTTTTAAGTAATCCCGGCCTTGAAATACCGAGTAGTTTGGCTGTTTTGGAATGGTTGCGCTTTGTTTCCTCCAGCGCAGCCAGAATAAGCCGCTTTTCCAAAGCCTTCACCTTTTCATCGAGTGTCTGATTAAAGGAAACTTCCTCCGTTATTTGTGAACCGTACATAGCCATATGAAGGTCATCGACTGCAATCTCTTCCTGGGGGCCTGACAGGGCAGTCACGCATTCAAGAAGATTCTCAAGTTCCCGCACATTCCCCTTCCAGGGTTGTTTTAAGAGCCATTCCAGGGCCGGTGGAGCCAGTTTTTTTGTTTTGTCCTCCGTCAAATGAAAGAGGAAATTTTTAGCCAGCACGGGAATATCTTCCATCCTTTCTTTAAGAGGCAGCGTGCGTATGATCATCCCTTTCAGCCTGTAATAAAGGTCTTCCCTGAAATTGCCCTGGGCAGTCATTTGTTCCAGATTTCGGTTTGTTGCTGTAATTATTCTGAGATCGGCATGTTCTTCGACCCTTCCGCCTACGGGAGTATAGGTCCCTTCCTGTAAAAATCTTAAAAGCTTTACCTGCATGCTTTGAGGCATTTCTCCCACTTCATCGAGAAAGAGGGTGCCGCCATGGGCTGATTTGAGAAGTCCAGCCTTATCCCTGTCGGCACCGGTAAAACTTCCCTTTAGATGGCCGAAGAGTTCGCTTTCCAGCAGTTCGCCGGGGATGGCGCCGCAGTGGAGGGGGACGAAGATTTTTTCTTTTCTTGTACTCAGCCTGTGTATGGCCCTTGCAACGAGTTCCTTGCCTGTGCCGCTCGGTCCCAGGACCATGACGTTAATCTCCGAAGGGGCAATACGCCGGATGAGGGAACGGAGTTCCTGTGTCGATTTGCTGTTGCCGACAATACCCAGGTTTTCAGCCGAAATTTGGGACCGGAGATTTTTAAGTTCTTTTTCCAGCCGCTGTTTTTCAAGCGCCCTTTCAACAATGACTTTCAGCATGTCAGGATCGACGGGCTTGCTTATAAAATCCCAGGCGCCCTCTTCGATAGCATTGAGGGCCAGGTCACGGTTTCCATGGCCTGTGAGAATAATGACAGGGACGGCCGGACATAAGGAGAGCAGGCGCATTCCTTCATGAGGTTCAAAAGAGGGTGGAAGGGCAAGGTCGAGAAGGATAATATCGAAATCCCTTGTTTTGAGGAGTTTCTCTGTTTCCTCCGCATCCCCTGCCACAGTCACATCATGCCCCTGGTCTCTGAGCCATTTTGCGCAAAGCCTTTGAAAGGCGGCCTCGTCATCGACGAGAAGTATTTTTGCAGTATTATTCATTGGTTATTTATACTTTCCTGAATTCGTTAAATGTGTTCAATATTCGCCTCATTAAATTGATCTTTGAAATCCCTTCCCTCCCTCCCTCTCTGGGTGGGGTTAGAGATAAAAGGCGATGCCACAAGAATTTTTACTTTTCTTTTGCGGACAAAGAAAAGTAACAAAAGAAAGGCCGCCCTAAAACTTGGTCCCGCCAAGGCGGGACTCCCCTCCTTCCGCCATTGCCTTCGGCGGACACAAAAACTCGCTTTGCTCAGACAGTTTGTGTCCTTTTCCCTCAGGCAACGGCTGCACTCGGCTGCGTTTTAATGGGAAGGAAAGTCAAGCCCTTTTAGGCTCAAGAAAGGCCACATTCGGCAAAGTAGAGTTTAAAAGAACAGTGGCCAGGCTTATTTCTGTTAAGTTCAATCTTTCCTCCATGGGCCTCCATGATTCTTTGAACTATGGCAAGGCCCAGTCCGCTTCCTCCTGCGCCGCCCGATACAAAGGGCCTGAATATGTCCACGGCCAATTCCTTTCCCATACCGGGGCCGTTATCGGCAAAGATGAGTTCCAGACCATCCTTGCAGGGTGAGGCTTCTAAATTTATACATGCACCTTCAGTCCATTTAAGGGCAGTGCAGGCATTGTTCATAAGATTAAAGAGAACCTGGTGCAGGCGGTGGGAATCGAAGTAGAGGGTGAGCTCTTCGGGTACATCGACATTTATGGTGACCTTTTCATTTTTATAATGGGATAAAACATATTCAATTTCTTCATTCAGGTGCAGCTCTTTCGGTTCAATTTTGAGTTGCCCTGAATAGGAGAGGAGATCGTTGATGAGTTTTTGGGAGCGGTCGAGCTGTTCCTTTATCTCATCCTTTATTTCTTCAGAACAGCTTGCCGAGGCCATGCTGATAATATTGAGGGGATTTCTCAGTTCATGGGCTACCGAGGCAGAGAGCCGGCCAAGGTCGGTGAGGTGGCGCTCCTTAAGCAAAGCTTTTTCCTTTTCCGTTAATGCCAGTAAACTTTCCAGCCGGAGGGCAGCGGAAACAAGGAGTGAGGCGAAGATATTTACCCTGTGCAATATAGCAGGCGCCGCTTCTTCCCATCCATGGAGACTGTACTTCCATTTATTTTCATCTTTATAAAGGATCGTGCCAGGGGGATGTGCTGAATATTCCTTAAGTTCAGGTGCTACTTTTACTGTTAAATCCTGGTTCATATTTTGAGATAAAAGTTTTCCGGCAGTGCCGCTTAATTCTTCCCAATTGCGGGCGCCTTCCAGTTCCCTTTGCCATGCTTCCACAATTTCAGGGTTTAACCTGCTGCCGGGATAGACGATTTTTTCCGCCAGGGCAGCCGCCGGTTTTTGAATAAGAGCGGTGAGCATAATAGCGGCAAGAATAAGAAACCAAAGTAAGGGGAAGGATGTGCCTGAAAATCCGCTAAGGCCAAAGCGTGCGAATAGGGCAAGGGGAATACTTGAGATGAGAAGGGGGATAAAAAGTATGAGTGCCCATGTGATGGTCCGTCTTGCCCAGATATTTACCTCCATCAATTCATATCTCAGGATGCCGTAAGTGAGGAGAACCGTATAGCCGGGCAGAAGCAGGACAGGGTAAGGGAAAATATCTATACCTATTGCTTCGAAGACAAAACCTGATGCTGAAAGGAGTCCCCAGAGACCGGACATGAAAAGGGCAAGCATTTGCCGTTGTCTCTTTTTATCAGCATAAACCGATTCTTTTAACAGAATGAGGTGGCCCAGTGAGCTATAAAGCAGTGTTACTACTGCTAAAATTGCCGTGGCCTTATTAGCACGGTAATAAAAATTAAAACCTAGCCATGGTCTGATTTCCCCGGCATGGAGCAGAATCCCCGTCGCTGAGGCGATAAGAGCGATGACGTAAAGGAGGGGTACGATTATTTTCTTTTTTTTCCCGCTGAAAAGAAGAACAAAGTGAAGGAAGAAGGCGGCCACAAGGGGAGAGAGGTTGATAAAAAACCTCCCTGTTTCTATGAATGGAGGTGTTCCACCGTTTATAAGGAGGTAGCCCGACAGCCATAAAGCGACAGCCGTGCAGAAAAAAATGAGAGGCAGAAGGGCCTCTTTTTCGGCTGATTTACGCCATAGCAAAAGGGCCATGGCCAGACTGCTTATGACGGCAGCTGTGAGAGAAATAATATAGAGACCGGGCAAAGCTTCCATTTTTTATACGCCTGTTACTAATAAGTGCTTCTGATCCACAACGCTATAGCAACTGATAACTTTGTTTACAGCTAAATCTATATCAAATGTAAACAACAGTTACAATAGAAAAATACCGCCACTCAAAAGTCCTTTTAATTCAGTATGTTGCGATTTGTCAGTTTCCGGCACAAGCCTTGTACTCTTATTGGGAAAATTCATTAAGGAGGTATAAAGTTATGGAAGATCTTGTTCTTTTTGGTTTGGAAGTTGGTTTATCGTTGGCGGCGAGTATTTTTGTTCTTATTTATCTCGGAGGGTTGCTCAAATCTATATTAACTGATCTATGCGGCACAGAGGAAAGGGCTGATTTCTGGCTCGGTTTTTCGAAGCTAATTTTTCTTTTTTTCCCCTTACTTGTCGTTATTTTCTCAAGTAACCATTCCCTGGCTTCCACAGGAATTACATCGCAAATGCTCAGAAGCATAATTTCAAAAGTAATTTTAGGTGAACTTGTAACACTATCCATCGTCGGCTTCGTACTCTGGATGACGATCTCTACGACGCCTCAAGAGAAGAGCCAGGAAAGTATAAACACAGCAAAAAAGGAGGTATTGTGATGCGCGTACTAATTACCGGGGCAAGCGGTTTTATCGGTTCGAATATAGCAAGAAGATTACTTGAGGCAGGCCATGAAGTGACGGGATGTGTAAGAAATCCCCAAAGGTCGGCAAGAGCATTGCCGGGCCTTAAACTGATCAGGTGTGACTTCAGCAAAGACCATGATCCCGCTGTCTGGATGAATAGGCTTGAAGGGATTGATGTAGTCATTAATGCCGTGGGAATTATCAGTGAATCGAGGTCAAATACATTCAAGGCACTTCACAGTAATACACCGAAGGCCCTTTTTAAGGCTTGCACTGATGCCGGTGTTAAAAAGATCATCCAGGTCTCGGCACTGGGGGCTGATGAAGGGGCTGGAAGCAGCTACCATAAAAGCAAGAAAGAGGCTGACGACTATTTGAAAACCCTCGATGTTGATTACGTCATCCTCCATCCTTCCGTTGTTTACGGCAGGGGTGGCAAAAGTACGGCCCTCTTTATGGCTATGGCGGCCATGCCCGTCATATCCCAAATCGGTGATGGGAAACAATATTTTCAGCCCATCCATATTAGTGATTTATCGGATGCCGTTCTAAAATTCATTGAAAAAGAGGAAGAGCTAAGGTGCACAGTTCAACTGGTGGGGCCAAAGGCAATTACTTTTGTCGATCTCCTTCTAGGCTTCAGAAAGTATCTTGGCTTGAAAAAGCCCTTTATTTTAAAAGTTCCCCTGCCTCTTGTCCGGCTAAGCGCCTGGTTCGGGAATTTCATCAAAAACAGCCCCATGAACGGTGAAGCGCTGGATATGCTTCTTAGAGGCAATACGGGAGATCCGGCAGAACTGACGAAACTCACAGGCATTGAACCTAAACCTCTAAAAAAAATGATAGATCACAGTCCCGCCCTACAGGCTGATTACCGGCATGCGAGGCTCTACTTTTTGCTTCCCCTTTTACAGTATTCCATCGCCTTTGTCTGGATAGCTTCGGGCCTTATTTCGGCCTTTATTTATCCTGTGGAAGAGAGTTATGCACTGCTTAGAACTGTGGGCGCCGAGGGGGCAATGCTACCGCTATTGCTCTACGGCGCGTCCTTTGTCGATGTCATGCTCGGCCTTGCCATGTTGACCGGTTACCGTATAAAAGAGGTATCTATAATCCAGGTTATGGTGATAGCTCTTTACTCACTCATTATTGCCCTGGAACTGCCTGCCTTCTGGCTGCACCCCTTCGGGCCTGTTACCAAAAACATACCCTTCATAGTTTCCATATTAATCGTCATGCTCAAGGAGGAGAAATGATGGACTATTTATGGCTCAAATTTATTCATATTCTCAGTTCCACCTTTCTCTTCGGCACCGGTGTGGGAAGCGCCTTTTATATGTTCCGTGCAAACTTAAGCAAAGACGTGCCTTCCATCGCTTTTGCCGCAAAAAATGTGGTTTTGGCAGATTGGTTTTTTACAACACCCACCGTCATCATCCAACCCCTTACGGGCATCATGATGATGTATATAGGGGGCTATAACATTTACGATCCCTGGATTATGGCTTCCTTTGCCCTTTACGGATTGGCAGGCATCTGCTGGCTGCCTGTGGTCTGGCTTCAAATGAAGATGCGTGAACTGGCTGAAGATGCTTTGCATAAGGGAGGGGAGCTTTCAGCTAAATACTGGAAATATGAAAGATGGTGGTTCTGGCTTGGTGTGGTTGCTTTTCCGGCTATGGTTATTGTATTTCATTGCATGGTTTTTAAGCCGCTCTGAAAAGGAGGAGGAAATGAGTGAGAATAATTGGAAATTCAAAATCCTCTACGATGGGGGGTGCCCAATATGCAAGGCTGAAATTGCCTGGTTGAAGGGAAAAGATAGAAAAGGAAGCCTGCTTACAGAGGATATCAGTGCGCCTGCATTTGAATCTTCACTGTATGGAAAAAGCCTTGATGAACTGATGGGCAGCATCCACGGTGTTTTCCCTGGTGGACATATTGTTTCAGGCATTGACGCAGTCATTGAGCTTTATCGCGCTGTCGGGCTTGGCTGGTTATGGTTGCCTGCAAAGCTGCCCTTCGTAAGGCCCTTTTATGATCTTGTTTACAGCTTGTTTGCCCTGTATCGCTTTCGTTATAGTTCGAAAAGCGGCATATGTGAGAGTGGTCGATGCTCAAAGTAAAACAAATTGAAGTAATGGTAAACCTATTAATAAGGTATTTAAAATAAATATCTCTTACTAGGGTTTATGCCCATGAGGGTAAAGATTGTGAGGAATCTTAAGATTTCTCCCTTTGGTCGAAATGACGGGAAAATTTTATCTCCATTAATGGCTGGCAGGTGAAATTCTCCGTCTTTTTCTTTAATATAGAATGAATGAATTAATACCATATCCCACCGATCCGCCACCGGGGATTTTCATTAAATTTAAGAACTTGTCCCGGCACTTGTCAAGGAGGAGAGGAAGAAAGGTCAAACCTGGAAACTGTGACCCAACTGCTATTTTTAGGTTTAATGGGGAAATCTGCTATTTTAGGCTTTATTAATTCGAATTGTTGACCTATAGTGAATAAATGGCGGTCATATATGCCGCAATCTGCCGTAAACAGCGATTTGGAGTTTGTGGGAATGCATTTAAAGTCAAATCATCTCTTCATTATTCTGCCATGCTTATTAGTTCTCTTTAAACTTCAGTCCTTTTATTCTTTTTTGCTCTCTTTCTTCCCCGGCGTCAATGTGCCGGTTATTTTAAAATCCCTTTATTATTTTGCTGTTTATGAGCTATATCCTTATTCGCTCCCTGTTGCATTAGAGGGATGCCTTAAAAGAGGTGAAATATCAATAAACTATCTGTTGAAGGGAGGGAGCTTGCTTGCCACGGAGAGATGAAAAACCACCCGTTGTTCTTGTCGTTGATAAGGCGGAGAATGATCGCGCAGCATTCGGGAGTTTTCTCGAAGAAGAAGGATACAGGGTTTGCTTGGCCGAAAATTACAAAACCGCCATGGCCGAATTTACCGCCCATGATATGGATGTTGTTTTTCTGGATACGGGGCTTTCCGGCAAGTCCGGCCTTGATGTGCTGCGGGAGATGAAAGGAAAAAACCATCTTGTGCCGGTGATTATGATTACAGGCGCGCCTGCTCTCGATACGGCAACGGAGGCCCTTCGTCTTGGCGCCTATGATTATATTCCCAAGCCGATAAGGAAGGAAACTCTGCTTCGTGTCGCAAAAATGGCCGCCCGTCACAAAAGGATAGTCGATGAAAATGAGAAGTACCGTGTCAATCTGGATGCTATTTTCCGGAGCGCTAAAGACGGTATTGTATCGGTTGATAATAATCTGAAAGTCATTGAGATGAATGATGCCGTTACAGATATTTGTGGTTATATTAGGCGGGTTTCCCTTGGAAGCAGGTTTGATCTGTTGCCCCACCGGTGCAGTTTAAGATGTCTTGGGCTTTTGAAAGAGACGCTGGCAGGGAGAGAATCCTGTGATATGAACAATATTGCCTGTGAACATTCGCTGAGGCAGGGACAGATCGTTTCTCTCTCCTCAACTCCGCTTATTGATGGCAAGGGCGGTTTCAGGGGCGCCCTGCTAATGATAAGGGATTCAACGAGATTGTCCCGCCTGGAGGAAGATCTTAAGACAAGGGAAAAAAGCTGCAATATCGTCGGCAAGAGTGAGAGGATGCTCACTCTCTATGGCCTCATCGAAAGTCTGGCCCATGTGGATACGACTGTTCTCATTACCGGTGAGAGTGGTACGGGAAAGGAGCTTGTGGCGGAAGCCATTCATTACAGAGGTATTCGCCGGGATAAACCTTTTGTGAAAATAAACTGTTCCGCGCTCTCGGAAAACCTTCTGGAAAGTGAACTTTTCGGTCATGTGAAAGGCGCTTTTACAGGGGCCGTCAGGAATAAGGCCGGTCGTTTTGAGAAGGCCCACGGAGGGACTATTCTCCTCGATGAAATAGGGGATATTTCACCGCGCATGCAGCTTCGTCTCCTGAGGATCTTGCAGGAAGGAGAGTTTGAAAGGGTAGGCGAGTCGGGTGTAAGAAAGGTCGATGTAAGGGTACTGGCGGCAACAAACAGTGATTTGAGGCAAAAAATCAAGTCAGATGAATTCAGGGAAGACCTTTTCTATCGCCTCAAGGTTGTTGAAATAAAGTTACCGCCTCTCAGGGAAAGAAAGGAAGATATTCCCTTGCTGGTAAAAAGTTTCATAGATAAATATAATAAAAAATTCATGAAGAACATTACCGGCATATCCGATGAAGTGATAGCCGCTTTTCTCGCTTATCCGTGGCCCGGGAATATCAGGGAGCTGGAGCACGTCATTGAATACGGCTTTATCCTGTGCCGGGATTATTGCAAGGACAGGGTCATGGGCCTTCATCATTTGCCCTGGGAATTAAGGGAAGAAAGGGAAGACGAAGCTGGCGGCGCAGAGAAGGATGAACGCACGTTAATTATAGAAGCCCTCGAAAAAACCTCATGGAATAAAGCCAAGGCTGCCAGGAGGCTCGGTATTAGCCGCAGCACCATTCACAGAAAAATATCCGCCTACAAAATAGTTGAGCTTTAAGTCATAATTTGCCACTTGACACACAAGTGTATCAGGGTACACTTGTGTGTCAAGTGGCTCCCTGTAACCTGCTACGCATCGTTACTGTCAGCCGTCGGCTTTAAAAGAGTGGCTCTTTGATAAGTATATGTAATGATAAGCTTATTTTATTTTCCACTCCACTTTATTTTTTGGCACGCCTTTTGAATTATACCTTGTCAAAATGTGAATTCAGTTTGTCCGGTGTAATAATTTAAGAAACAGATTAAAGGAGAAGAAATGAAATTATTTCAGGAGGCAGTGGAAGCAATCAGCATGGAGCCAACCATGAAAGCTAAAATAAAGGAGGACGAAATGGAAGAGAGTATTAAAAAATTACGGTTTGATTTTGAAGCAGAAACAGATATCGTTGTCGATAAGTCTCCCGAAGACTGGCAAAGGTACGCCATATGGCTTGAAGGATTAATGGTTAATGAATTAAATAACCAGATGGTCAAGGAAAATGTCGTCCTGAAAGATATGATGCAGGAAGCATTGGTTTTGCTGCAGGAAGGTATTGTCAAACGGGTTGATTGAAAATATGTTTGAATCTTTTTAGCGGTTTAAATTGGAACTCAGTCCGGAATCGGAGTAAAGTCTTATTAAAAAAAGTTTATAAATGGGAGGACCTTGGGCATAAAGGCCCTCCCATAAACCAGGGAAAGAAACTGAACACACTGACAGTTACAAAATTAATCTCTTTTTTTAGTTATTACCGGCTTTTTTCGTGGTTTAAATGATCTTTGTCCCGCAACCTGTTTTTTACTCCCACTAAATCATAAAGTTACCAAGCGCCATATATTTGATAATTGCACTTTTGGCGCTGTCGCTTATTTTTATGAACTGGACACCCATTCCCTGAGCCGTAGCGAGCAATTGGGGGAATTTTTCCTTTGAGTCAAAATTCCATGCTACTTTTCCTATGATCTCCATTGACTCATGCATTTTGGAGATGGAGAATATCAATTTGATGACGGATTCCGGTGGCACCATATGCTCACCCATGATGAAAGCCCCCCCCTGGCTGATAACGTGGATGTGCCCTGAATATTCAGCGTTATTATGATAATACTTAACACTCTCATAAATGGGCGCTCTTTCGTAGTTCCGCTTTACCATGGGTATGTATTTGCCTATTGAGTTTAATAAATTTTCTTTATCAATGGGCTTGGTAATATAATCATTGCATCCTGCCTTAAAGCATTTGTCTATATCTGCTTGCTTGTTGGACGCAATCAGCATGATAATGATAATCTCTTCATATTCGGGTTTACTTTTTACTATTTTGCAGAGTTTATCTCCCGTTACATGAGGCATGTGCAGGTCAAGAAGTATTATGCGGGGTTTTTCGCTGTCGATGAGTTTTAAGGCATTTTCCGCATTTGTTGCCGTCAACATTTTGCAACCCCACCTGTCGAGGAGTGACTCAACTAATGATAGAAAAAAACGGGAATCATCAACGATGAGGATTTTATTCATCTATCTGACTGCCTCCAGTTATTTTTTACCTTTAAAGACATACTAATTCAGTCTAGCACAAAGAATTTCCCCTTACGAATAATGACGAATAATAAAGGGGCGTCCGTTAAGGTAAATGCGGAATGATTATCCAAAAAAGGCTTAACAGGCTGTTGATTAAAGACTTTCCGGCAGCCCTCCTGTCTCCTCCCTTTGCTATTTGCCGGAAACTATGCTTTTATTCAGTAAATAGCTGATAAAAGAAAAAGAAGTTTTTTCTTTTTAATTCTATCGGGAGCGCTATGAATACTTACCGGTTTTATAGAAGGATTGCCCTTTTTGTTCTTCTCCTTTTTTCCCTGTCCTGCCCTCTTTCAAATAAGCAGGATGAAAAGGGCTGGAAATCCGTTCCCTTGCCGGTTTTTTCGGAGGGGTCAATTAAATTACGTGTTGTTTATGCCGTCAATCCCCGCTTTTCCAGAATGACGCAAGAGCAGATAAATGGCTTGTTGCGGGAGGCAAGGGCTATAACTAAAGCGCATTTCAATGTTGATCTTATCTTTGACTTTAAGGGGGAGACAGGGCTGGCGGAATTGATGAATTCCCGTTTGTCCAAAGAAATGATTTCACGGGCAAATGAATTGATTTATGATTTTAAAAATCATGAAGGGGAAAGGTATCGTTTGCTTGAAAATATGGAGGCTCAACTTCGAAAGAAGAAAACACCGCTTCATCAGATGTTCGATTTTGCCGGACCCTACCTCATAAAGGCGCCGAAAGAAGAGACATACAGGGATCTTGCCGTTGCATTAGTTAATACAACGCTGTCAAGGCTGGAAGAGTGGAAAAGGGTAAAAGCCGTTGACGGTAAAGCGGTAATTGATGACACCTTTTTTAATGAATATATACTTTGGGACATGCTCGGTTATGGCGAAGTGCCCTATGACCTTGTTTTAACAAATCAACTCATTGCAAGCGCAGAGTACTACGGCCAGGATATTCACTCCGCCATCCGCGGCGGTATTACGGCCGGGGGAACAACTTATAACAAGAACAGCCTTTTTGGAAGCTACATCTTTTTTACCACTTTTCTTTATTCCAACGAATATGAAACCTTGCTTAAATTCAGGGATAACAGGCGATATGATCCGGCCACAGCTGCACGCCTTGCCGGCGCTTACCTGTCCCATGAAATAGGCCACCTCCTTTTTCACTTTGGTCACCCTTATGGAAAAAAGGAATGTGTAATGAATCCTGTAGAGCTGCTCAAATTTCACGAGTGGTACGGCAATATCGACGCCGGGGGCTGTAAAGCGGGGAGTAATAAAAATATGAAAGCCGGGGCCATTTCAATTACATACAACCCCCGGTGGTAGATGTTTGACTTAAGCAAGCGCCGCTGGTAATATGGCACCACAACATAGTCCTGTTTTTCAGGATTAAACTTTTAAATAATAATCGGGAGTAGCACAATAAAATGGATGAAATAAACGATTTGACAAAGTTTCAAAAAAAGGTATCTGAAAAAGGAAAGTTAATAAGGACGGTAAGTTATGATCTGGAAGCCCTGCAATCGAATACAAACGCGCTTGGCGCCCAGGTTATGCTCATCGATTCGGAAGGCAAGTCCCAGTTTTTTCTCCAGCTTACCAGGGAAGGTGAACTGGAGGATGAATATGACATTGCAGCTATTGCGGAAGAGGATCTAAAGAAGCTGGAGAAAGCCCTTGCCGATATGAAGAAAGCGTCACAGATCGATGTTTACGTCAATGCTGATCATATACAGAACATTTACGCCACAGACGACTATTTTACCATCGGTTATTTTGTCCTCGATGCTGCCCTTACCTGGTTTATCGGATTTGATGAAATGAGCGATGAACTTGATTACTTTGAAGATGC
The DNA here is from genome assembly GCA_029860075.1 of Deltaproteobacteria bacterium. Lineage (NCBI taxonomy): Bacteria > Pseudomonadati > Myxococcota > Myxococcia > Deltaproteobacteria bacterium. The sequence goes on from JAOUBX010000055.1 coordinate 18,203, forward strand.
TTCCTCCATTGAAAAACTGCTAACAAGTGCGCAGGAAAAAATTGAGGAAATAAAAACCGCCCAGTAAAGAAGGGTTAAAAAAATCTGTTGACCATTATGGTGTTCTTAAAAGTGTTTATATACTATAGATCAGTATGGCTAATCTTCTTATAGCGTCACTTTTTTTTATTTTCATTCATCTTTTTATTTCAGGCACAGCTCTTCGTAAAATACTCCTTAATATGATGGGTGGGACAGCCTTTAAGGCGGCTTTCGCCCTTTTATCCCTCATAGGCGTTGTCTGGATGTCCGTGGCCTATGGCAGAGCGCCACATATGGAACTCTGGGGAGATCTGCCGGCAATAAAACCTGTCACCGCCTTTGCCATGTTTATTGCCTTCCTCTTTGTCGTTGCAGGTGTGTCGACTGCCAGTCCTACAGCTATCGGCGGGGAAATGCTTCTCACAGGGGAGGAGCCTGCAAGAGGCATATTGAGGGTTACCCGGCATCCTGTTATGTGGGGAACGTCACTCTGGGGGCTTGTTCATTTAATGGCCAATGGTGACGGGGCGTCACTCATCTTTTTCGGCTCCCTTCTCTTTCTTTCCCTAATGGGCCCACTGCTTATAGACCGCAAAAGAATGAAGCTCTCCAAAAGGCGATGGGACCGTTTTGCAGCGAAAACGTCGAGTTTCCCCTTTATAGCGATTCTTCAGAAAAGAAACAGGCTTAAACTGAAAGAGATAGGTTTAGGCCGCTTTGTGGGTGGAATGGTGGTTTTTAGTCTTTTTCTTTATTTCCATGCTATGCTCTTTGGCGTTCCGGCTATTTAGTTTTCATCGGTCAAGGGTGCTTTTTCGCAATCTCTGCGTCAATCTTCGGTTTTGCTTGTGCGATGTACAGTCGTACAACTCGGCGAAACCCTTGATTTCCTTGACCTTACAAAAAATCCCTCCTTTCCGAATTGAAAACAAAGTTTAATTTATTATAGTTTCTGGATGGACACTATTTAGTTATCTCATTGTCATTTCGACGGAAGGGAGAAATCTTTTTTAGTATTAAAGAGATTGAAAAGATTTCTCACATACCTTCGAAATGACAGATTCATAAGTATATTAATTTACACTTATCTTACCGCCTTATAAAAGCGGTATAGCCTTTCGGGAGAAACGCCGAGAAGATAGAGATATAGCAGTACCTGGTTTCTCACCGTTGTCTTTAACCAGCCCTCTTTTTCCCACCTCCTTGATGAGGTAATAACGGCGTCGTCGACGATTTTAATTTTTCCAAGTTTTTTTAAAGCCCTGATAAAAGCTACATCTTCCATAATGGGGACAGGGTTAAAGCCACCCAGTTTTTCAAATTCGCTTCGCCTGACAAATATGGCCTGATCGCCATAGGGGAGGCCCATCAACTTTGACCTTAAATTGACCATAAAAGTGATGAGGGAGAAAACCCGGGATGAACGGGAAAGGGCAAAGGAAAAGGTACCTCCCACAGTATTTTTGTCAATTAAAGCCGCTCTCACTGTACCATCGTACCCTGAAGGCAAAAGGGTGTCTGCATGGAGGAAGAGAATAATATCTCCCTTTGATGCTTTTGCGCCTGCATTCATTTGAGGACCCCTCCCGGGTGGTGAATTTATGACCCTTACACCACAGCTCCGGCAGATTTCCGCAGTATTGTCCGAACTTCCTCCATCTGCAACAATGACTTCAACAGTTGCTGCATTCTTTGCAGCTTCAAGTGTCGCCTCAATTGAACCCTCTTCATTTAATGCAGGTATGACGACACTGATGAGGGGCGAATTGTTGGTATTTTTTTCCATTATTTATGATTAACTGACAGGCATTTGCCTCTTTTTGAAGTTATTGACCACCTATATATTCTCTGTTACTATCCTAGCATACTGAAAATAAGGTTTAAAGCTGACTTCTAAATATCAGGCAGTATAACTTGTCTCTCCCCGCTTTTCAGAGAATAAAATAAAAAGGAGATTATCATTGACTGATAAGACGAGACTTACACAGTTCAGTCATGGAGCCGGTTGAGCCTGCAAGCTCCATGCGAGCGATCTGGCGCAGGTCCTGCGCCATATGCCGAAAGTGACTGATTCAAAAGTACTTGTAGGTCTCGATAGTGCCGATGATGCAGCCGTTTATCAAGTGACGGACGATCTGGCCATTGTACAGAGTGTCGACTTTTTTACACCTATCGTCGATGATCCCTACACTTTTGGCCGTATTGCGGCAGTCAACGCACTTAGTGATATTTACGCCATGGGTGGTGAGCCTCTCTTTGCCTTAAACCTTGTTGCTTTCCCTTCAAAAAAACTGTCTGAAACGGTTTTGGCGCAAATTCTGAAGGGGGGCGCCCATGGGGCGGGTGAAGCAGGCGTATCCATACTGGGAGGACATTCCATTGATGATGCCGAACCCAAATACGGCATGTCTGTAACGGGGAGTGTTTTGCCTGACCGGATTATCAGAAATAACTCCGCCCGGCCAGGAGACTGCCTTGTTTTAACAAAGCCGCTTGGCATAGGGATTATTACGACGGCTATTAAAATGGGTCAGGCTCCTGAAGAGACCCTGTCAGAGGCCATAAGGTGGATGACTACTCTAAACAGGGATGCATCTAAAATCATGGTTCAGGAAAATATTAAGGCTGCTACAGACATTACAGGATTTGGCCTTTTGGGGCATCTTTATGAAATGGTCTCGGCAAGCAACGTCGGCGCTGTCATCAATGCCGGTGAGGCACCGCTTATTAAAGGGACGATGGCCTGCCTGAAAGCAAGTGCCTACCCCGGAGGGAGCAAGGCAAACCTTGAGTTTGTCAACGCTCATGTTGACTGGGGGAAAGAGGTAACAGAGGAGACGAAGAAAATCCTTTGTGATGCCCAGACCTCGGGAGGATTGCTCATCTGTGTTCCTGAAGAGAAAATTGAAAGTATGAGAAAGCTTCTTTCCGCTAACAAGGTTTTCCACCGTGTCATCGGCAGGATAATGGATGCTCCGGCGGGCCGTATCAAGGTGACAGGGAGTATGGGCGCGTGAAATACCTCATCGTTAATGCCGATGATTTTGGTATCAATTCCGGTGTTAACAAAGGAATTATAATGGCCCGGGAAGCCGGGGCTATAACGAATGCTACGCTTATGATCAAAAGGGAAGGCGCCCGGGAGGCTGTCGATTATGCACTAAGCAACCGCTCTTTTTCCGTGGGCCTTCATATAGATATTGATGGCGTTTTTCCGGGAAACAAAAAAGGGCATGAAAGGTTTGAAAAAAACTATCTCAGGCAAGTTCTCCAGGACCCGACGGTCCTCAAAAATATTGAAAAGGAAATTCTTCTTCAAATGGAGCTTTTTGAAATGAGCGGCCTTGAGCTTTCTCATATCGATTCACACCATCATCTTCATGCCTTGCCGGAAGTTTTTAATATTGTTTTAAAAGCGATGGAAGGGAGCAGTCTTAAGACCATGCGAATTGCAAGGGACTACGATCTTGTCAAATACCCTTCCATTATATGGGATGAGGATTTTTACAGGAGGGCAATAAAGGCGCTTCATAAAAAAAATATACTAAGGGCTGATAATTTTCTTTCCTTTTCGGAGGCATCTCTTGCGAAAGAAATGCCTGAGGGGATTACGGAGCTTATGACACATCCGGGGAAAGGTGAAGCGTGGCGTCAAAGAGAACTTGACTTCCTCCTCTCTGACCGGTGGAAAGCCCTGCTTGATCAAAATAACGTGGAGCTTGTCTCTTTCAGGGACATAGCTGCAATAACTTGAGGTGAAAGGAAGTGATATGTCATACAGAGAAGATCTTTCAGTGGTAATCATGGCCGGTGGGGCCGGAACCCGTTTCTGGCCGCTTAGCACGGAAAAAAGGCCAAAACAGTTTCTCATGCTTTTTGGGAAGCGATCTTTGCTGCAAAGCAGCTTTGACAGGGTAGCCCATTTGGCGCCTCCGGAAAAAGTGCTGGTCCTGACTAACCTTGCCTTTGTTCCACTTGTGAAGGAACAGCTTCCTCAAATACCGAATGAGAACATTATCGGCGAACCCATGCGGCGTGATACGGCAGCGGCCGTTGCTCTGGCAACTCTCATTTGTAAAAAACGATTCGGAAATGGTGTCATGGCCATTCTGACGGCAGATCATATTATCGAGCCTGTCGAACTTTTTCAAAAGACCATGCTCTCTGCTGTTAATGCGGCAAGCAAGAGCAAATCCCTCTATACGATCGGAATAGAACCCGCTTATCCGGCGACAGGTTACGGCTACCTTGAAACTAGTGAGGAACTGATGGAAGAAGATGGCGTCAGGCATTACCGGATTAAGCAATTCAAGGAAAAACCGGACCTTGACAGCGCCAGAAAATATATTAAATCAGGGCGCTTTTTCTGGAACAGCGGCATGTTTGTCTGGAGAACGGAGTCCATTCTTGAAGAATTTAACCGCTGCCTGCCCGGGCACCTTGAGCACATAGCACCGGCCCTTGACAAGGATGGCACGAAGGAGTGGCAAAAAGCCCTTGAAGTCGCCTTCGAGCCTCTAAAAAAGATATCCATTGATTTTGCCGTTATGGAAAAGGCAGGTGATGTTCGTACTGTGGGCGCCGCTTTTTTCTGGAGTGACGTGGGGGGCTGGATAGCCCTGGAAGAATTTCTTCAAAAAGATAATGAAAATAATCATTATCGCGGCAATGTAAAAAGCTATGATGCAGGTGAAAACCTCGTATTTTGTGAAGAAGAAGGAGAGACGGTTGCCCTGGTAGGCGTTGAAAATCTGATTGTAGTAAGAACGGGGTCTAAAACGCTTATTGTTGAAAAGGGCAGGGCTGAAGAGGTAAAGAAACTTGTAGACAGCCTTCCTGAAGAACTGAAATAAAGAGTTTCTTCCCCTGTCAAGGTTTATCAATTTAAAAAATCTTTGCAAGGGAAGGATGAATATATTAATTTAATAGAAACACTTATTTACTCAGCATGCCTGTTTAACCTTTAACTGAAAGAGAGGGGAAAGAGGATGAGTGAACTGGTCGGGCGTCAATACTGCATTGAAAATCCCCGTACCATTATCAGGTTTTTCGGGGTAGGCGTTTTCCTGGGAATGCTCTTTAGGGGAAACAAAACACTTCTTGAACGGGCCATAGCGTCTTATGAGCGGCGGGGAGTAAAAATGCCCGGACCACTGGGTGAAAGCTACAAGCTGGCTGCACATATCGAGTTTCGTATGGCCAGACTCTATAAACATCTGGCCCGTCACTTCAGGAATAATCGTGCTGTATCTGCCTTTTTTGATGACCTCCGTAAAGAGGAGGAGGAGCATGGCCGCTTAATGCTTCTCTGCCTCTATTGCGTTAAACTCAATCCCCATACCCGCTTTAGCCCCTCTGCACGTGATACCCATATAAAAGAAATTCTTAAAGCCATAAGGGACTGTGAAAAAAGGATAGATTCCCTCTCTCTTGAAGATGCCTTTCTCATTACTGAAGCCTTTGAACGGAGTGAGATTAATAATATTTTCGGTAAATTGCTAGGCCAGACAGAGCAGAAAGGGGCCGGTCTTTTTGCGAAGGAGCTTGAAGCGCTGGAAAGTCACAGCGTTACCGTTCCCCGACGTATCAGGGAGCTTAAGAAGCATCTAGGTTCTTTATAAACTGACTCTCGGCAAGTTGAAATACTAATCCCGGAAAGAAAGAGCATATCCTCCTTTCTTCTTCATAAAAGAAGAAAAGAGTTCTTCAAATTGGGGGACAACAGAGTCTTTAACGGATGAGAGTTTTAAAAGGGCTTCTCCGTAATCATAAACACGGGGGCACCTGTCGAAAAGGCCCGTTTCTCTTTTCTTCTCTGCAATAAAAAGTCGCATGAAAAGAGGGGCGTAGGCCGTATCGACGAGGGCGAAATCTTCGCCGTTAAAATAGGGCCCCTTTTCCAGGGCTTTTTCCAAAAGTGCAAGCTTGTCTAAAAGCCCCTGGCGGCACTTTTTATAATCTTCCCTGCCGGGGGTGGTATACATTTGAAACTGAGTCATGGTAAGGGCCGAGGCAAATTCTATGGATGCCCTGTTTTTTGCCTTGAGAAGCGGGTCTGCCGGATGCAGTGAAGGGGGAGAAATTTCGTCAAGGTATTCGTTAATAACGGCTGATTCAAAAAGTACCTCATTGTTTACCCTTAAAAGCGGGACTTTTCCAAAGGGCGAGATTTTTAAAAACCAGTCCGGTTTGTTTGCCAGGTCGATGTAGGTAATATCAAAATCGATACCCTTATGAAGGAGGGTAATGACGGAGCGCTGAACATAAGGGCAAATTTTAAAACTAATCAACTCGGGTTTAGTCACTGAACTGCCTTAATCCTTTTTTTTGCCGGTCTTATGCAGGCGGATGATCTTGTCAGCCAGGGTTTTGTGGTCAAAAGGTTTGACAATGTAGCCCTGTATGCCCAGATCCTTGCAGTCGCTTACACTCGATTTTTCATCGAGGCAGGATGACACGATAATCGTCGTTTTCTCATCATTCCACTTGCCCCTTATCTCTTCAAGGATAGTATAACCGCACATTCCGGGAAGGAGTATATCGAGAATGATCATGTCGGGTTTCCATGAGAGATAGGCCCCCATGGCCTCTGTACCGTTATCCATGAATTTCTTTTCAAAGAGATCGCCGGGAAGGGCAACATCATAAAGATTGGAAAGGCTTTTGTCATCTTCTACGATCAGGATTTTCAACTTGGACATTATGGTACCTGCCTTTTCTGGTTCAATGGTTTAGATGAAAACGCCCATCACCGGTTTCATCTGAAGTTTATCAAAAAATTTGAAATAATTAAATCAAAGAGGCGCTTTTTCTTAAGAGTACTTTATTATAGCAGATGCAGAAAACCATTTAACAGAGCCATGCAAACCATAGATGGGGTAAAGTCAGGGTACGAAAGGGGACATTTTTTCAGCCCTTTAGTGACATGGAGAGCATCATATTATATGATCATATATATGCCCTGAAAGCCTGAGTGGAAGGAGAAGATAAAAGAGATGGCACAAGTAAAAACATTGGAAGAGAGAACCGTTGAACTGGGCCTGGAAATATATGATTCCATAAAAGGGGAAGTGCCCGGTTTTTTCGACAGTACCCGCTGGAAGGGCAAAATTATGGACTGGGCCATGAAGGATGAGCAATTTAAGGTTCAGCTCTTCAGGTTTGTCGATACTATCCCTGCCATAAAGGAAGACCGGGACCTGCTTCCCCTTATTCATGAATATTTCCTTGATGATAAAATGTTCCTGTCTCCTGCCTTAAAAAAACTGGTGCCCAAAAAAGGAATGACGGCATCTTTGGCAGGCAAGCTTGTAAAGAGTAATGTACAAGTGCTGGCCAGGCAGTTTATTGCAGCCCATACACCACAGGAAGCCATGAAAAAGATCACTTCTCTCCGAAAAGAGGGAAGAACTGCTACCGTTGATCTCCTTGGTGAAGCCGTGCTTAGTGACCAGGAAGCTTATCTTTATACGGAGCGATATATTGAAATCATTAAGTCAGTGGCAAAGGAGGCAGAAAAATGGCCTGACAGTGAACTCCTCGATAACAATCATATGGGAAGCCTGCCCAAGGTCGACCTTTCACTCAAAATTTCTTCTTTCTATTCCCGCCTTGATCCCATTGCAAACCTTGATTCCATTACGGAAGTTACAAAGACGTTGGGTCTTGTTTTTGAAGAGGCTTCGGAAAGAAACCTTTCCCTCACCCTCGATATGGAGCATTACCAACTCAAAGACCTGACCATTGAAGTTTTTAAGGCCCTGCTAACCCGGTTTCCTGACTATAATAATGCCGGTATTGCCATCCAGACCTACCTGAAAGACTCGGAAAAAGACCTTGCCTCACTCATCGAATGGGCCAGGAAAAAGGAGCGCATAATCAATGTAAGGCTTGTCAAAGGGGCCTACTGGGATTACGAGAAGGTCATTAATTCCCAGGCGGGCTGGCCCATACCGGTTTATACTTCCAAGACTGAAACGGATGCCAATTTTGAAAAACTGACCTTGCTTCTCCTTGAAAACAGCGATGTGGTAAGGCCTGCCATTGCAAGCCACAATATTAGAAGTATGGCCCATGCCATGGCCATTGCCGAATCGCTGGGCCTGCCCAAAAAGGGCGTCGAGTTTCAGGCTCTCTTTGGTATGGCTGAGCCCATAAAAAAGGCTGTTGCTTCGCGCGGCTACCGGGTAAGAGAATATCTTCCTGTTGGCGAATTTCTTCCCGGCATGGCCTATCTCGTGAGACGTCTTCTTGAAAATACGTCCAATGAATCGTTCTTAAAACTCTCCTTTGCCGATAAAATAGACGCCGCCGATCTTATCAGCAGAGCCCAGTCATCGGGAACGGAAGGTAAGGAGGAGGAGAAAAGGGTAAAGGCGGAAGGATTCAGTAATATTCCCAATACGGACTTTTCAAAGAGCGAAATGCGAAAACTTTTCGGCTCCACCCTGAAAAAGGTAAGAGCCGGGCTTGGTGGTGAAAAGCAGATACCACTCATTATGGGCGGGAAAAAAATCACCACTGACAAGGAGATAATCTCTGTAAACCCGGCCAATCCCGAAGAGATAGTGGGGAGGGTTGCATGGGCAACAGGAAAGGATACCCTTGAGGCCATTCAATGCGCTGGAAGGGCTTTTCTTTCCTGGAGAAATGAATTGCCGCAAAAAAGGGCTGCCTGTCTTGAAAAAGCGGCCCGGTGGATGACGGAGAAGCGTTATGAAATAGCGGCGCTTCAGGTTTTTGAGGTCGGTAAAAGCTGGAGAGAGGCCGATGCCGATCTTTCCGAGGCTATCGATTTTCTTAATTTCTACGCTCAGGAGATGATAGAACTCTCAGAGATAGAGAAGCTCGGCAATTATCCCGGAGAACGGAACCACCAGCACTATATTCCCAGAGGGGTGGCGGCCATCATTTCTCCCTGGAATTTTCCCCTTGCCATTGTTTGCGGTATGACGGCAGCAGCCATCGTAACGGGCAATTGCGCCATTGTCAAACCATCAAGCCTGTCGCCGGTAACGGCTTATTACCTCATTCAGGCCTTCCAGTCTGCCGGCCTTCCTGACGGTGTTATTCAATTTCTGCCCGGCCCCGGCAGTGCAACGGGCGCTGCCCTTGCTGATCATCCTGATGTAGATATTATCGCTTTTACAGGTTCCATGGAAGTAGGCCTGGCTCTTGTCGAGCGGGCAGGCAAACCTGTAAAGGGAGAAAAAAATGTGAAAAAGGTCATTGCCGAGATGGGCGGAAAAAACGCTATAATCATCGATAAAAGTGCCGATCTCGATGAAGCCATAAAGGGAGTGGTCGCCTCTTTTACAGGATTCCAGGGGCAAAAGTGCTCCGCCTGTTCCCGCGTCATTGTTGTAGGCGCCATTGTTGAGGACTTCATCGCCAGACTGACGGAAGCCGTAAGAAGTATCACCATCGGTCCTCCCGATAATCCCGCCAATATTATGGGGCCTATGATCGATGAAGCAGCCATGCTGAAAGTCAGGGAATACGTTGAAATCGGAAAAAAGGAGGCTACCCTTCACTATAGGTCGGAGCATGTTCCCACAGACGGCTTCTATGCAGGCCCTGTCATCTTCCGTGATGTCAAAGCTGATGCCCGAATAGCCACTGAAGAGATATTCGGCCCCATACTGGCCGTTATATCAGCTTCCACTATTGACGAAGCTATTAAAATTGCCAACGATACGCCTTATGCTCTCACGGGAGGTATTTATTCGAGAAGTCCGGCAAATATAGAAAAGGCCAGGAAGGAATTTCTCGTAGGCAATTTCTACATTAACAGGAAGATTACAGGTGCCCTCGTGTCGAGGCAGCCTTTCGGGGGATTCAAGATGTCGGGCCTCGGATCGAAGGCCGGAGGAGAGGATTACCTCCGGCACTTTCTTTTTCCGCGGGTTATATCGGAGAATACGCTAAGAAGGGGGTTTGCACCGGAGGAATAGGGTGTTTTGACAGGAATTTGCACTGATATTTTATGATTTTTAAAAGTATTTTCCAGGCCTCTGGCACCTTTCTTCCCTTGAGCCCTATCGCTACTTCCCTTCTCTCTCAAACTGCCAAAAGTCTTTCGGTTTAACTATGGCTATTCCTATGTAGGACTCCAACACGAGGAGATCCTCATCGCCCGTTATTATACAGTCTGCCTTTACAGCCCCGGCCCCGGCAAGTACAGCATCATCATCGGGATCCCGGCATAAAGATACTTCCAGCGGTCCGGCGCTAACAAGCTGCAGGGTCGATTTTAGGTACCCAACGGCGTCTCTAACTACTTCCGGTGGAAATTTCAGTTTCTGGGTAAGTTTTTCTTCAAATTCCTTAAGGATAAAGGGGGAAATAAAAATGTTGTGTGTAGTAATACAGTGTTCGAAAAGTTCTTTACAGGCACCATGTGAAACAAAAGCAGCGATGAGGACATTGGTATCAAGGAAAACTCTCACGATACGATTTTGAAAACGTCCTCATCTGTGAAAATGCCCCGCTTTTCTGCCTCGGCGGTCATAACTCCACGGAGTTTATTGAATTCCCGGACAGAGAAGTACTGACGCAGCGCTTCACGTACAACATCGCTTCGGTTAAGGTGTTCCTCTTTCACAATACCGTCAAGCTTTTTCTTAAAAGATTCAGGCAGGCTGATTGTTATGGTTTCTCTCATTTTTAAAATCTCCTGTATTACAATCTAACACACAACAAGGTTGCTGTCAAAAAGGTTTTAATAGTTTATTAAAACCTTTTCCCAGAAAACTGAAACCTTGTTTTCTGGAACCCTTTCTCATTATTCTTTTCTTAGTGATATGGGGTATGTTTTGTGGATAATATTGCTTGAAGGTACTTCCTTTCCTTCTATGCCACATCTTCCTCGAAAACATGGACCTCGCTGTCAAGCCTTCCTGCAAGATTATCCTCGGCTTTTTCAAGGTCATAACGGCTTTGAAGGTTCATCCAGAATTGTGGCGTCATTTTGAAGAACCTGCCTAGCCTTAAGGCTGTATCAGCACTAATGGCTCTTTTCCCATGAACAATTTCATTTATCCTGCGAGGTGGTACACTAGTATCTTTTGCCAGGCGGTACTGGGAGATTTCCATTGGTTGAAGAAACTCTTCAAAAAGAATTTTACCGGGATGAATAGAATGTATTTTATGATTTTTCATCGTATACTTTCCTCATTTAAGCGAGTATTTCAAATAATTCTGTCGCCCTGATTATACGGACAGGTTTATATTTTTCCACATCGAGAAGAGCGCTGTCTCCTGTAACGAGAAAGGCAGCCCCGGCAGCGATAGCGCAAGATATAAACTTGTCGTCATCAGCATCCCGACATAGGCCGTTTACGCTTTCTGCTGCCTCAATAACTTCAAAGAAAGGAAGAATATCCTCTTTTATGACCCGTCCTATCTCTTTTTCAGTTAACTTGAATTTAGGGTAATAAAGAACGTCTCTCAGTTCTTCATATGTTTCCTTTGTAAGGCATGGCATCAAGCTTCCGCCCTTCCAGGATTCGATGATCCACGAAAGCCTGCCCCCGAAGAGGAGTGCAGGTACGAGTACATTTGTATCGAATACAACTCTTAGCGGTTCTTCTTTTTTCTTGCCCATGAAACAGCATCGCTCACATCATCTTCTCTGACGCCTAGCTTCCTCATCTTTTCCCTGATGCTTTCCAGTGAAGAGGTTGCAGGTACCACCTTTACCGGTATCATAATGACCTTCCCCTCCTCAACTAATACATCGAAATAATCGATGTTGGGAAATTTCCTGACGATCTCTTTTGGGAGCGTCACCTGGTTTTTAGATGTCTTTTTTGCTAACATATTTCCTTGCCTCCTTATAGTAAGGATATCTTACTTCCTGTTTTAAGGCAATACTTTATCCGTGCCTTTATATGATAGTAGACAAATATTTATAATCAGTGGCTTCAAAATGTCAGGACTTGGATCAAAAGCGGGGGGAGGATTATCTTCAGCACGTCCTCTTTCCACGAGCTATTTCAGAAAATACCTTAAGGCGTGGATTTGCACCGGAAGAGTAGGATTTTGATACAGGTTTATACTGATATCTTATGATTTTAAAGTATTTCCTTGAGCCCTGAAATCCTATCCCCTCGAATCCTTGCCCCCTGGAACCCGTTCTTACTATTCTTTTCTTAGTGATACTTCGTGTGCTTCCTGGATAATTGTTAAGAAAAGAATAGTA
>JAOUBX010000056.1 GCA_029860075.1 Deltaproteobacteria bacterium
ACGTGCGGTTAGAGGTTGTTTCATAGGCTTTATTATAGCATAATGACGGTCAAGATTGAGCGCATTACGTACCGGTTATTACTTCCCTTTGGGTTAAACATGGGGAGTTCTCGGACAACCTGTTAACTGTTACCAGGGAATTCCGGAATAAAACCGAGGTCCATCTCTCCACTCTTCCCATCTGCATGATTACCCGTCCTGAAATGACGCCAACCTGGGAAATAGCAAGTTCTGTTTATAGAAAACATACAGTGAGGCTCTATCTCGGTTTTCAGGAAAATTTACGCAACATGGCGCAGGAGGCGCTTATCAGGCTCGAAGAGGTTGTGGAACAGGCGCTTCTGAAGGACGGCCTCTTTTCGCCTGAGCTTTACCTTGAGCCCGGCAAAAGTAAAAATGATGAAGGATCAAGGCATCCTGTCTATTTTCTTATAAAGGATGTAGATATTTTTACGGAAAAGGATGTTTAGTGAGCAAATCTCTTATTCTTTTAGGATTTTAATTAATGAGTGAAAGTGCAATAAGGACGGAGATCAAGGGTATTCTCGATGGCGTTACAGGCATCGGGATTGTTCATGATTATCAGCGATGGGCAGCCAACAGGGGTAAGTTTATCGATTTTTTCAAGGATACCGGTACGGGAGCAATATTTGGATGGGAGATTACACGGACCGGGGCAAAGATAGACAAAGTAAGCAGAAATTACAATGTGACCCACCATTTTTTGCTTAAGGGGTACTACGCCGTTAAAGATGCCGCTGAAAGTGAAAAGCTTTTTAATGCCGTTATAGAAAGCATTGTATCCACATTAGTTAATGCAACAATCACGGGCACACAGGGTACTGCCACTCCGCAGGTACCGCTTATTGAGAGAAGACCTGTTAACGGTATTCAGTGCCATTACGGTGAGATAAAGCTCGATGTTTCTGAAATTATAGAGCCCGATGCTGAAGCAGCCGATGATCTGCTTAAGATAGGGCTTGAATATTATCTGCAGGATCCTGACGATGACGGAACTGCAGATGCAAATGACGAAATAACACTTTAAGGAGGGCTTAGATGAAGGTAGTTGCAAAAAAAGGAACTCGATGTCCAATGGAAGGAAAGCCGAGAGAGTACATAACCGACAGTGTTGCTGTCCCTGTGGTAGATACGGTTTATTACAGGCGTCTTGTTAAAGACGGCTCTCTGATAGAAGAAAAAGAAAAGGTAACGTCCGTTAAAAGAACAACAGAAAAAAAAGAAGAAAAGAAATCAACTAAAAAAACGAATAAAGGGGGCAAGTAAACCATGGCTATACAGTTTGACAGTATTCCTTCTTCCATCAGGAAGCCGGGAAAGTATTTCGAATTCAACACAAAACTGGCTGTTCGTACACTGGCAAGTAATAAATACAGGATGGTTATTATCGGTCAGCGGCTTAAGGCATATATAGAGCCTGCCAGGTTTCAGGGGGGAACGCTCAATAATATGAACAGTGGTGGAGCTTTTGTGGGAAGCACTAAAAAAGATTTTATTGTGAAAATCTCTACTGCGGCTGCTACAGATAGATTCCAATATTCTACTGATGGTGGTATCAACTGGAGTATAGAGACGGATCTTACTCTTACTGCTCTACCGCTTGAAGAGGGTGTGGAAGTAACCTTTGGTGCAGTAACCGGTCATGCAGTAGGCGACGAATGGCGATTCAGCGCCTGGCCGGAGCCGAGTGTTGCTGAAGCTGTTCCCACTCAGGTATTTAGTGATACGGAAGTTGCTGAAAAATTTGGTTACGGTTCCATGGTTCACTTAATGGCGAAAGCGGCGCTTAAAGCAAATCGTTACCTTGATCTTTCAGTTTGTGCCCTCGATGATGTTGGTGCTGCATCTTCAGGGTCGGTGACAATAGGCGGCCCTGCCACATCATCGGGAAGCTTGTCTCTTTACATTGGGAACAAAAAAATAGAGATAGGAATTGAAAATAATAAGACTTCAGAAGAGATTGCTGTTGATTTGCAGAATGGGATAGCCGCATATCCTGATGTCCCAGTTGTTGCCGCTGTCAACGGTTCCGTCATTAACCTTACAGCCAAAAATGGTGGTGATCTGGGAAACCAGGTTACGATTAACACCGAAGTAACAGCATCAGCTGTAAGTGCAGTTGTAAGCCCTATGAGCGGTAGCGCGGCAAATCCTGACGTGAATAGTGCCCTCTCCGCTATTTTTGCCGATGATTATAATATCATTGCAACGCCATACAATAACGAGGTTGATCTCGTTACAGTAAGAGACCATCTTGACAGCGTATCCGGCCCGCTGGAGCAAAGACCGGCTACAGCATTTTATGGAATGACTGGTGATCTTGGAACGGCGACGACGCTGGCAGCTAATATTAACAGCGGCAGAATAGGCAGCCCTTATGTCAGGTTTACTAGGAGCCTTCCCTATGAAGTAGCGTCTGCTTTTGCATCCGTTCTGGCAGGAGTGGAAGATCCGGCCATGCCTCTGAATACGGTTGAACTTAAAGGTATTCATGCTCCGGTTATAAGTGACAGACTTTCGAGATCAGAGCAGGAGTCCTGTCTCTATAATGGTGTAACGCCGCTTGAGATCGGTCCGGGAGAGAAAGTACAGGTAGTCAGAGCCATTTCGACTTACATCAAGGATGGCAACGGTATTGATGATATATCACTACTCGATATTACAACAATCAGGACCCTTGATTATGTAAGAAAAGCGACTATGCAGAGAGTTGCCCTCAGGTTTCCTCAAACTAAAAAGACGATACGAGTCAAGGATGCTATTAAAACAGAACTGCTTGATGTCGCCTACAAGATGGAAGAGTTGGAAATCCTTGAGAATGTGGATGAACATAAGGGTTCTTTTATTGTAGAAGATGATCTTGTGGACCCAAGCCGGGTGAATGCAAAAATTCCGGCAGACATTGTTAACGGTCTTCATGTTTTTGCAGGCAGGATAGACCTTTTACTATAAATTATGAAGGGGCGGTTTCAGCATTTACTGCTGAAACCGCCTCGGTTAAGCTAAGGAGGAAAAAATGGCAGTTGAATATGTATCACAAGTTACCCTTACCGTGAATGGTCAGGAAATTACCGACTTTAAAAGTGTTGCTGAAGGAGAAAGGGAATTAAGAAAAAAAGTCAAGCTCATGAATAGTCAGGGGCTCCTTAAAACGACGCCCGATTATAAAGTGACTGTCGAGTATGTCGTTCCTAAAAGTGCGGCAGAATTTGATTTTGATGAAGTTGAAGATGGCACATTAACAATAGATTTGGGAAACGACACTAAAATTCTTTATACAGGTGTTGCCACCATGAAGGTAGGCGAGGCCAAGTATGATGGTGAGAACGAAACGACCAAGTCAATTGAATTGGGAGCCACGGGGAGGAAGTTGTCATGATAAAGGAAGAAGGAACGCTTCCCATCGGTGTTGAGTTTGATGGAGAGGTCCATCGGGATTTTGTTTTGCGTCCGCAGGTTGTGCGTGACACCATCGATTTGATGGATAGTGAATATGCAGACCGGGCGAATAAAAATGATCATTATTTCGGTATCTGTCTTCTTGCAGGTCAGTTAGAAAAACTGGGTAATATTCCCGTCGAGGAAATTACACCGGATTTGCTTTTGAATATGTATGACGATGATTTCAGGGTTATTCATCTTGCAAAAGAGGCGTTGGAGAGTCGCCTCAGTACGTTTCGAAAAGAAAATGAAGGCAAGGAAGAAGCAGCATCTGTTGCTGCTTAAGGCGGGGATTCCCTGGGATGCAATAATGAATATGCCTGAAGGGAGGGCCGAAAGTTATATTGACGCCCTCATTGAAACGGTCAATCACGAATCTCCCACAGATTCGGGGGAGAGGAAAACATATTTGGTCAAAAGGTAATTTTGGCGCTCAATCTTTCAGTATATATCCAGTAAATAGTTATGAAAAACTTATTAATTAAAATTAATGGCCTGAAAAACTTCTTCAGCAAAGGTGTGAAATGAGTCAGGGTATGTCTTCCTCAGAGTTTGGCATAGCAGCTTCCTCCATTGACAGGGTCGAAAGTTTAATTGCAAATATGGATAAACTTGCTGATTCCAGCAAGAAAGCCAGGATAAACTATGACCGGTTTAACACCTCTCTAAGGCAAACCTCCTTTACTGATACCACCAGTTCACTTTCCAAAGGGCTGCTTGATTCCACGACACAGTCAACAAAGCTGAGTAAAGAAATAGTTGCTGTTAATAAAGCGATGATGGATATCGTTAATAATACGAGCAGCCTGTCAAATTCTTTAAAAAAGGTGAAGTCTGCATCTCTAAGTGGAATTAAGGGGAGTGGGAAGAAAAAAGGCCCAAAATCCAGGAAAGATGGTGGTCTTGGTTTTCTGGCTAATGCTGCCCAATCGTTATTGTCTTCCTATACCAAAGGAAGTGGAGCAAAAAAAGGGAAGGGTGGCAAAGGGGGCGGTCTGGGTTTTCTGGCTAATGCTGCTGAATCGTTATTGTCTTCCTATACCAAGGGAAGTGGAGCAAAAAAAGGGAAGGGTGGCAAAGGGGGTGGTCTGGGTTTTCTGGCTAGTGCGGCCCAATCGCTATTGTCTTCCTATACCAAGGGAAGTGGTGCAAAAAAAGGGAAGGGCGGCAAAGGTGGCGGCCTGGGCTTCCTGGCTAATGCGGCTGAATCCTTATTATCTTCCTATACCAAAGGAAGTGGAGCAAAAAAAGGGAAGGGCGGCAAAGGGGTCGGTCTGGGTTTTCTGGCCAATGCGGCTGAATCCTTATTGTCTTCCTATACCAAGGGAAGTGGAGGAAAAAAAGGGAAGGGCGGCAAAGGGGGCGGTCTTGGTTTTCTGGCCAGTGCGGCAGAATCGTTATTGTCTTCCTATACCAAAGGAAGTGGTGCAAAAAAAGGAAAAGGTGGTGGAGGTCTTATTGATCTCGGACTTAAGTCGATTGGACCGATGGTTAAAAAAATAGGGCTTAAAACAGCATTGAATCCCTTTAAACAGATTGAACTTGTCAAAATGGCAGCTGTTGGCGGTTGGAAAGTTGGAAGCTGGATAAATAAAAAAATAGAGAAAAAGCAGAAGGCAAATCAACTGAAGAAGGACAAAGAGGACAATAAAGAATTCAGTAAGAATTCAGGGGATATGATTGCAGCCAAAAAATCAGGCGATAGAGCGGCACAATTTCGGGCTGTTGCAAATATGTGGAAAGATCAGGGCAATATGGAGAAGGCCAATGAATATTATGCCAAGGCGGAAAAGACGGCAAAAATTCAGAATCAAGTTAATCTTAATATAAAAATCGACGAAAAAGGTCGGGTAATGACTGAGACTTCCGATATGGATACAAATAGTAAGGTTACTGCTCCAAGGGGTGTAATGTGACAGAAGATTACGATGCATATATAGATCAGTTCTACCTGCACATCGAGACAATAGAAGACGGTTTTGAAAAAGCCATTGTCGAGCATGAATTTCCGGGAACGGACGGGGCCCTGGTGGAAGATATGGGGCAAAAGGCAAGGCGCATTACCGTCAAGTGCTATTTCATCAATGAATATTACGAAAATCACTTCGACTTTATCGAACACCTGGAGAAGAAAGAACTCTTTGAGTTTTCTCATCCCAAATACGGGTCCATCTTCGGCACCATAAAATCGGTTAATATCCGCCATGATGACAGGCAAAGAACTGCGGCAATAGATTTAACTTTCGTTGAAAATCTGAGGAGCAAAGCGGAGCCTCTGCTTATCCCTGATGTTGAAGCAACGGTAGAAAAAACTGTAGTTAAAGGGATTGAAGAACAGTCGGCAGTACTGGAAAAGGCTGTTGTTGATTCAGCGGGGCCTGAAGGGAAGGAAATAATAAACAGGCCTCTTGATCCTGCCAAGGGGATTATAGAACAGTTCCCGGATATCAGGGGCAAGGCCAGGGCCTATGTGAAAACAATAGATAAGCATGTTAAAGCCCTGGAGGGAAAACTTACTGAAATAGAAACATCGGCCAACTCCCTTGTGGCAAAGATAGAGTTTGAAACAAGTCTAAAGGGACGGGTGCTTAGCGCAGTAACAAAGACGGTAGAACGTTATTCTGAGCAATATAAGACGGCAAAAGAATCTGCTTCCAGGTATGAAAGAAGCTTTCGAAAAGGGATGGATGAACTGGAAAGGTCCCTCGAAACGGGCGCAACGGGCATATTCAATGAAATTGAAAAAAATGCTGATAATATAATGAAAATACAGGTGAAGGCTGCGGCAGGGCTAAGAATGGGCCTGGATCTGGGTTATATTTATGCGAAAGACCAGGAAAAAAGATTGAAAGTCAAATATATGGAGGGGAAGAAAAGTTTTGACGATCTGGGCAATTACATCAAGAATTTTTCCATCCCGCAACTTCTTCCCATCGATGACATCGAAACGAGCCTTGCAAATTCACGGGAGTACCTGCAATCACTCATTGATTCGGACAGGTCCATTCAGTCATTGAAAGAGATGGCCCTTGCCCTGCAGGAACATGTATGGAAGGTCAAGGTAGAGAGTGAAAACCTGGTAAACATAACCCTTGATAATGATATCCCCATCCATCTTGCCTGTCATATGCAAGGTCTTGCCTACAATTTTGCAGATCGTATACTGGCCGTTAACCGCATCAGTAATCCCAATCTCATCAAAGGGGACATGAAGATCTATGCTCGATAAAGTGAGTCTCGAAATAAACGGCATGCATATTGAGCATTTCATTTCTTACGAGATTGATAGTGACCTCTACATTGCCGACGACGCCTTTCACATGGAACTTGCGAACCCGGAGATAGAGATTGAACCGGGACAGCAATGCAAGCTTTATGTTAACAATCTTGTTGAGCTTAACGGAATAATAGAGAGGGTTGATGACAGGGACAGTAAATCAGGGACAACCCTTAGTGTAGAGGGGCGTGACCTTATGGGGCTTCTCGTCAGTTCCCGTGTGGAGGAGTTTGTTACCCTGAAGGATAAAAAACTTAAGGGCGTGGCTGAAGAGCTCCTTAAAAATATAAATTTTATTAACAGGAAGGGCATCATCTACGGAGAGGGGGGCAAGGATGACGTCAGGAAAAAAGAGGGAGATAAAGTTCAGGGAGAGTCCTTTGATTTGGTTCAGGCTGAACCGGGCCAGACAATATTCCAGGTGTTAAAAGATTACGCTGCTGCCAGGGGGCTTCTCTTTTATTCAAAATCTGACGGAACCCTCGTATTCGGAAAGCCTGTTGAAAAAGGAGAAGCTAAACTGAGTCTCATCAGGAGGCTGAACGGCAAAGGAAACAACGTTGTTAGCAGTTCAAGGTCGAGGAATATATCGGGGAGATACAGGAAGGTCACTGTTTTAGGCCAGCGGCAGGGCGCCGATAACCTCAAAGCGGCGGAACTTAGCGCCAGCGGTGTAGCAGAAGATAAAGATTTCCCATTTTACAAACCTTATGTCACCACTGCCGGGGGGGACGTTAAAGACTTAAAGAGCCATGCCGAATTCATTATGGATAAACAAAAAAGAGACGGTGAGCGCCTCAATTTTTCAACAGCAGGACATCGCCAGAACGATAAAAACTGGCAGGTTAACGAGCTTGTTCGTGTCATTGATGAGAGAAGAGGGATCGATGAAAATATGCTCATTACAGGCAGGGTCTTTAAAATGTCCAAAGATAGCGGGACCACAACAGACATAAGAGTGGCGAGGTTAAAAAAATAGTATGAAACTTATCAGATCCATAATAACAGCTGTTACAGAAGGAAAAATAAAACTCTTTTCAGGCGCTGGACGGGTGGGGGAGAGTTTTAGTGACAGGGAGTACTTCCAGCACTATGGATTCACATCGAGACCTCTCGAAGGAGCTGAGGCAATCCTTATCAAAGATGGAAATGTGATACAGGTTATTGCTTCTGATGACAGGAGGTACAGGCTGGCAGTCGAAGATGGTGAGGTAGCCATCTATAGTGATGAAGGAGATAAGGTGCATCTGAAAAGAGAGAATAAAATTGAGATCAAGAGTGGGGGAACAGTGATTATCGATGCGCCAAATATTAATCTCGGTGTTGGAAGTGAGACTGATCCTTTGCACAGGTTAATCGATGAGAGGTTTAAGGATCTTTTTAACAATCATATACATAGCGGTGTACAGGTAGGGGTTGGAGTGACAGGTAAACCCACACCGGTCGATCCGCTCATTCTTGATAATCACGCAACATCGATAGTAAAGGGGAAGTAATGGACTTTAAAATCAAAACGGCTTCAGGCCGACCTCAGATGACTTTTGAAAAGGCCGACAATATTATGAACAATATTTACTTAAGCCTGGCCATAGCAAAGGGAAGCTTTTTTATGGACCCTCAATTCGGCCATCGTTTTAATGAAGTCAGGAAAAATACTGCAGGTGCGCCGGGGCAGGTAAAAGAATATGCAAAAGAGGCCCTTCAGTGGCTCATAAAAACAGGTAGGGCGAAAAAGATAGAGATAGTTACGGAGCGGGACGGACGGGAAAGGATAAAAATCAGGGTGGAAGCAACACAGGCTGATGGAAGGGAAGTCACCTTTGATACTTTTTATGAGGTTGTTTAGGAGCCTGAATGAAAACCCCTGCTTGGCAGGAGAACTGTCATTTCGAACATAGTGAGAAATCTTAAATGATACAAGAATATAAGATGTTAAAGATTTCTCCCTCTGGTTCGAAATGACGCAATGAGGGCCGTCTTTGCGAGCGAAGCGAAGCAATCTCTCTGTATTGTAACCCTTTGTACCAAAACGAAAAGTGATAGTTTTTATAGCAAATCCATTTTTCAATAACCAGGAAATGAGGTAAAAATGAGTTTTCAAAAAACATTTGACGATCTTTTAAGTGAAATTCTTGATGATTACCGGGCTCAGATCCCTGATGCAGACACTTCAAAAGGAAGCCTTATTTTCATAAAAAGCGCTTGTATGGCCTCAGCACTGTGGGGTATCTACAAA
This sequence comes from Deltaproteobacteria bacterium, assembly GCA_029860075.1. Taxonomy (NCBI): domain Bacteria; kingdom Pseudomonadati; phylum Myxococcota; class Myxococcia; species Deltaproteobacteria bacterium. The sequence goes on from JAOUBX010000056.1 coordinate 8,976, forward strand.
CACCAGGAATGGATATCGAGGCAGATTTTCCCTGATACGGCTGATAGGGAATACCTGGAAAGGTGGGCGTGGTTATATGCAATAGAAAGAACAGCAGGAGAAAGTGACAGCGAGTTGCTGCAAAGAATACTTGACAGGATTCAAAGCCCGCCGGCAGGTGGTAATAAGGCTGATTATATTCGCTGGGCAAAAGAAGTGCCTAATGTGAAGGAGGCCTATTGTTATCCCCTTGGAGGTGGCCTTGGAACAGTGTATGTCCTTATCCTGGCTGATGAAGCGGCAACCGGTTCGGAAACACCTTCCAGTTACGCCGATATAACAGGGACAACTGATGCTGTTGGTGCCCCTCCTGACATTAAACTCATTGACTCGCTGACTGACTTTGTCACTACAGGTGTACAGATGGGGGATAAGGTAATCAATACCGGTTCCGGTAAAACTGCGCGTGTTGTTAGTGTTGATGCACCGGGAGAACTTACTCTTGATACTGACATCTTTACATCAGTCGGCCAAAGTTATACCATCAGGAGTCTCACTGTAGAGACAAAGATCTATATTGAGGGACTCCAGCCGATTATGGCAGGAGAGGCCCTTTCGGTTATTAGCCCCCCCATTAAAGAGCAAAATATTACCATGACCATGACAGGAGCCAATACGGATACTATACAGGCAGCAGCGGATATAGAAGCCTATATGAAGGCAATGGAGCCAGATGAGACCTTATATCTTGCTCAGTTAACTACAATAGCAATAAATAACGGAGCAGAGAATGTGACTTTTACCTTGCCTGCTAGTGATGTTAATACTACTAATTTTGAAGTGATAAGGCCAGGTACAGTTACTGTTGTATAAACAGATGTAGGGAAGTGGAACTACATGAAGTTTATTTATAATTTAGGAGGTAGTTTTGGGTTTTACTGATAATCTTGATCTTTATTTAAAATTTGATAATAGCCTTCAGGATGACAGTCCAAATAATTTTACTGTTACATCCTATAATGGCTCATCATTTCCAGATCCAGCTGTTGTAAAGTTGGGGACTAATTCAAGGCATAATGATGGTATAAGCGCTTATGAAGATATTGAAGGGAGTGAGGGCCTTAATCCTTTACCCATTACCTTTGGAGGGTGGGTAAGGCCCGAGTCAAATCCGGGAAAATATGGCGCCATCCTTAATAAATATAATGCAGCGTCAGGAAATGGTTATTCATCTTTTGCAGTTAGTGGTAGTACCGTTTTCGGCTGGTATTTTTTTAGCCTGAGTCGATATTGCCGCTTGGATAACTATGCAGATCAGCAAGGTGACTTTTCTATTCCTTTAGATGAGTGGAGCCTTGTTATTCATCGTTTCGATTCAACAGGTGGTAAAACCTATATCGGAAAAGCCGGGGATGACAGTATCCGGTTGCAGGTCATGTCCAGTTGGGTGGGGCCACCCGGTCCATCAACATCCGCTTACAAAGTTAATTCCGGTTGGTATAGAGGCTCAACTGAGTATTTAAAAGGTTATAAGGATGAACTCTTTATTTATTCCCGCGGACTAACGGATGGTGATGTCACAACTCTCGGTGCACCGGCTGGTGGTGAGATAGCTCAACTATGGAATAACGGGAATGGTATTGAGTTAATTGAGAATGCTGTTCAAGATCCAACGGCATCGAGACATGCAGATATATTAAAAAAACTTTTCCCGGTAAAAAACATGGAAGGTCTTCATGATATAGACACAATAGTAGAAGGAGACTATCTGGATAAAACATCGTCACATGGTGATGAACTTCTTGATGAAATGTTACCTCAGACCACTGGTGATCTTATAGGAGATTGGGAAAGAATAACAGGTGTTAGTCCTAATGATATTGATACTATTGATGAGCGACGTGAACAGGTAGTAGCCAAGCTGAGAGCAAGGGGACGGCTCGATAAGCAATATTTCATCGATCTGGCGGCGGCTTATGGGTATAGCATAACGATTGAAGGCTATAAACAGATGCGTTGCGGTGAGGCCGAATGTGGAGATGTGCTGGCCCCGGAAGAGATTGTTTATGTATGGAAGGTGATTATTTCAGAGCAGAACCAGGAACTGGAGGCGCTTTTTAATAAACTGAAACCGGCTTATGCGCTGGTGGAATTTGAATATACAGGATAGATAGGAGGATATTATGGCGAAGACAGAATTTATTGATAAAAATCCACCAACGGAACCGGGGACGGTCATTACGGCCAAGCGTATGGATAGCCTCAATAACCAGGTGCCGACAGGGGAAGATTTTGACGGAAGTGCGCCCCTTCTCCATGCTCAGGATATCGGTGCCGCCAATGCCTACGTATTGGATCTCGTTTTCGGTGACCAGGTATCGAGCGGGACAAACAGCTCGGTCACTACAGATCGGCTCGTCGACAATACGGCTGACTTTATTACCGACGGCGTAGAAGCGGCCATTAACGGGGAGAACGGCTTCGAGGTACTCAACCTGGTTGACCGGACCAGTACCTATGTGACGGAGGTCCTGGATCTAAACACGCTGGTTCTCAATGACGACATCTTCCCTGATGTAGGAGATACATATGCTATCGGGCGTCATCTTTTTCAGGCACCGGTGGCACTCGTCGAAGGATTGCGATTGTCATTTAAGGCAGCCAATGCCAACACGGGAGCCAGTACGCTCAATGTGAACGGAATCGGGGCGGTGGTCATAAAAAGGCGGGACGGGTCGGAGATTAGGCCCGGAGATATTAAGGCGGACGAGATTATCCGGGTAAGGTATAACGGAAGCGATTTTACGCTCATGAGTGAAGCCATTGTTAAACCGGCCCTGTGGGACAGCGTGGCCGGGAAAGTACTGGGCGGTAGCGGGAGCGACTATTTTTACAACGTATATAGTGATGGAGATTTTATTTACGCTGTTGGTCTTACGGGAAGCGGCCATGCCGGTCAGTTTGACGGGCTGATTGTTAAATTCGACAAAGGGCTGAATGTCATTAATAAACGCTCTTTCGGCGGCGCTTCGGGTCTTGAATGTTTCCGGGGAGTATGTGGAGACGGCACTTATATCTATGCCGTGGGAAGTACCACTTCTGAAGGAACGTCTATGGATGCCCTGATTGTTAAATTCAGTGCCTCTGATCTGTCGGTACAAGCGAAGAAAATCTACGGTGGGTCAAGCGTCGACCATTTCGGCGACAACGGCTGGCACGGTGGCGTCTGGTGTAATAACACTCATGTTTTTGCTGCGGGACGTACGTCGTCAGAAGGCGGTTCCGGAACGAGTGCCCTGATCGTTAAATTTAATCTTGCTGATCTGACAATTGCAGACAGGAAGGTTTACAGTGGGTCCGGCTCTAATTTTTTCTTCGATGTTTACGGAGATACTTCCTATGTCTATGCCGTGGGATATACGTCGTCAGAAGGAGCAGGCTTTGATGACGGGCTGATCGTTAAATTTAATATTACAGATCTCTCTATTGCGTCCAGGAAGGTTTATGGTGGAACAGGGTCAGAGCGTTATCAAGGTGTCTGGTGTGACGGCACTTATGTTTATGCAGTAGGTTCAACCAGTTCCGAGGGCGCTGGCAATGCGGATGCCCTGATTGTTAAATTTAATGCCACCGACCTGACAATTGCTGCCAGGAAAATCTATGGTGGCACTGCTACGGATAAATTCTGGGCTGTGAGGGGTGACGATTCTTATATCTATGCTGCAGGCGGAACAAAATCTGAGGGGCTTGGAAGCGGGACCGATTTTAATGGGCTGATTGTAAAGTTTAACGTTAGCGATTTGACGATTGCGGCCAGGAAGGTATGCGGGGCCAATGGTGAATCTGAGTTCATCGGAGTAGTTGAGGAAGACGGGTTTATTTATATTACAGGTTATACGCAGCCAGAAGGGGCCGGTTATCATGATTGTCTGATTATGCGTATAGATACCGATTATATGCGGGCAAAAATACCTGTCCTGTCAAAGAAGGGGATATCGGAATATAACGATTCTGCTCTTACGCTGGCAAACTCGGTACAGACACTGGCCGACTCAGCCCTCACTCTGGCTGATTCAGCTCTTACCCTGGCTGATTCCACGTCGACTGATGGAGCCCCGACGGTGACTGAAGAGGAGATATTCTAATATGGATCTGAGAATATACCTTACGCTTACGATAATGCTGCTGCAAACGGTACTTGTGATTTTACAGATGAAGACGGCGCTCCTGTCACACCGGCGACGGCAACCTACAGGATTGATGATGTCAATTCGGATACGGAGATAAAGGGAGACACTCCCTTACCGGGTGGTTAAATATCACCTGTGAGAAAAGGAGACATTTCTGTCTATTGAATCCCTGTCGGGTACATTCCCTGCTGCTTGCCGCAGGGTGGTTGATTTTTTTTCAAAATCCCTGGTGGATGAATTTCTCGTGATTTGATTCAATAAAGCGGGAAGGCCGTATCTGCATTTATACCCGAGCTAATTGAAAAAGTACTGAATTATCGTAACTGTTAATCCGTTCCAGGGGCACCTATAAAAAAGATGAACAAACTTTTAACCTCATGGAGATTTAATTGAAAGAACTCCCCCACAAAAGAAGCTGGAACAGCATTTTTATTTTGAATACCAGGAAAGTGCGGGTGCTGGACATGAGATTATAAAACTCAGGAGGAGTGGATACTGATGGAAACGAGAAGAGTAAAATACGGCAGTAATGACAAGATTCGTTTTGCCTTATATACGCCTGATGGAAAGAACATTAGGACAGATGTCGTTTTTGCCGCTGGGGATGTGACTATCAGCAAGGACGGCGCTGCTGCGGCGAACGTGGCTGCTCTCCCTGTTTACGCCGCAAACGGTTTTGACATTGAGTGGATGCCTGCGGCGGGTGAACTTGACGCGAAAGAGATAACGCTTCGTATCAAAGACCAGGACGCTGCCGAGACCTGGCTTGAATGTGTAAAGCTTCTTCAAACGGAAGGGGATGCCAATGCCATGTTCACCTATGATGGGCAGCCTTCAGTGAACATACTTGGCGCGGCAGGTTCCGTTCAGCCCGGATATGCGGAAGAGGCAGGTACCTTCGATCTTTACCCCGGTGATGATATTTCCATTCCCTTTACCATTAACGGCGACATGACAGGCCATTCTCTTTACTTCTATATGAAGGAGTCCAGTAATGATTTAATCTTTGCTGTTGAGGACAAGGCCCTATCAAACTGGACGGCGACGGACGGTATTACAAGCGGAACCATAGATTTCGCAAGCGCTGAGACGGATAGCCTGATACCGGCAATTTATAATTGCGAGATCAAAAGTAAACATAATACCAACTTAAAGGTAGCCACGGTCTGGTCGGCAAAGGCAAGGCTTAAAAAACCGGTGGCAAAAAAGACGGATGTACCTTAATACACAGTAAATCATCTTCTGCTTTACTCTTAATATTTAGGAGAAATTATTTAATGGCACTGCAAGACGGGTTAGTCTCTGTATGGCATATGAATAATGATTGGCTTGATTCATATGGAAATAATGATGGTACATCTACAGGCGCTATTTTTGACCCTACCATAAAAAAATTAGGCACTCATTCCGGGCAGTTTGATGGCGTAGATGATCGAATTGCTATACCTGATGATCCTGGCTTATCTTTTGGAGATGGAACAAATGATTCATCTTTTAGTATATCTCTATGGATAAGGCATGATGGAACGATATTAAATAATATGGGATTAGTATCTCAGGACAGTCCTGCAGGAATCAGAGGATGGGGACTTTCTTTAATTCATATCAGTGGAAAGCATTACCCTTATTTTGCGCTATACGATAATTCTCCCACCAATAGAATAGTAAGACGAAGTATTGGAACAGAAGTTCCAATAGATACGTGGTGTCATTTGGTTGCCACTTATGATGGAAGTTCTTTATCTTCCGGTATGAAAATATATCTGGATACTTCCAGGGTAGACGATGATCATGATAATTCAGGAACATATGCTGCCATGCATGATCTTTCAGTCGATTTCTCTATCGGTTATGCAGTAACTGGAAGTTATTATTTTAAAGGTAATATTGATGAAGTTAATGTATGGAATAGAGAATTGTCCTCTGTTGAAGTTGCGGAACTATGGAATATTGGGGCGGGTATCGAGCTTACTGTGGATAGTAATATTCTGATTGGTAAGGTTGTATCCGCATGGTCAATGAATGAAATATCGGGTAGCAATGTAAGTGATAGCTTTGGAACTAATAATGGGATCGTAACGGGAACAACAATAAACTCGACAGACCCTAAAACAGGCATAGCTTGCAGATTTTTCGACGGTATAAATGATGATATCACAATAACAGGGTATAAAGGTATTCTTGGTACGAATCCGAGGGCTTTTTCTGCTTTTGTACGTTCTTCAGATACTAAAATCCAGCGAATTTTTGCTTATGGTGCAGATGTTTCGGCAGGTTTGATGACACTTAATGCCGAGAACAACAAGCTGTCTGTAAGAATATATAATGGCAATATAATCTATAATGCACCGGGATTAAATGATGGCAACTGGCATCATGTAGGTTTATCTTTACCAAGGAATGCAACCTTGAACGATGTTCAGATATACCTTGATGGCCAGGTATTAACAAGTGTCTCATCATCAAGTAATCCAACGACAACTATCAATACACAATCAGGTCAGGATTTCAAGATTGGTTTACATGATACAGATCTACCTTCCAGATGGCATGGTGATATTGATGCAACTCACTGGTTTAATGATGAATTAAGTTCTGCGGAATTTGCATTTCTTTATAGCAATGGAGCTGGAATTGAAATAAATGAGCTTCCAAATGACTTTACGGTCATAAACCTCAGACGGAGTGGATACTGACTCGGGGCTGAAGAAAAGGGGAGGTTCTGTTTATTGAATCCCTGGCGGGTGCATTCCCCCCGATCCGGGATAAAGTGGGAACGTTATCTCCGCGCTCATACCCACTGCTTGCGCCGAGACGGATAGCCTGATACCGGCAAGTTATAATTGCGAGATGAAAAGTAAGCATAATACCAACTTAAAGGTAACCACGGTCTGGTCGGCAAAGGCAAGGCTTAAAAAACCGGTGGCAAAAAAGACGGATTTGCCATAATAAAAAATCAAACTATCTATTTCTTATGATTTCGAGATTTACTCTTTTCCATCAAATAGAAAAGCGAGTGCACTTTCAAAGGGAAATGTTGTCAATAGAGGAACCGCATAATGTCTGAACTGGATAACCCCACAGGAATATACCATTTTAATTCTGATTTTAATGATGCCTCAGGATTTAACAGACATTTAGTTCATTCCGGAGTTACGATAGACAGCACTGCTCCCAGGTTAGGAACGGGATGCGCTCATTTTGATGGGATCGATGATAGCGCTGCATTACCGTCATATTTTGATTCTCTAAATGCACCTTTCTCCTTACTTGCATGGATAAATGTTGATGATCCAACATCTTCATTCCGGCAAGAAATAATTTGTGGAAGTCAAAATGATTTTGCATGGGGCATTCAAATGACAACGGGAGTATTATTTTTTACCAGGATTGGAGCGAACTACGTAGAAAGTAATACACCAATATCTCCAGGGTGGCATATGGTTGGCCTTACTTATGACGGCATTACTGCGAGATTTTATCTTGATGGCTTACCGGACGGAAACCCGGCCTATGCCGACCCAGGATTTGTAGCCTCTCGGAAAGCAGTAGGGGCCAGACCGGATACTTTAACTGACTGGTATGCTGGATTAATAGATGAATTAGTCATATATGACAGCGTTATATCTGACATTGGAATGGCTGATTATTACAATAGCGGGGCGGGAGTAGAGCTAGCTCCACCCCTATTAACAGATAAATTGGAGGCTATATACAACTTAAATAATAATTGGAATGATTCCAGCCCTAGTGGATATAACGGTACCCCAACAGGAGGCGCCAATTTTAATAGCAATGACAAAGTATTGGGTTCACATTCCGGATCATTCGACGGAGTAAATGATTATGTTACTTTTGGGAATGTATTAGATGTGGGAGATAATGATCTTTCCATATCTTGCTGGATTAAAACGACAGATGCAAGTTATTCTAATATTATTTCAAAGGGAAAGAGCGGTGATTATTCCTGGTTAATCAATATAAACCCGGCAACAGGTGGTAAACTACGTTTTGTTTTATTTCAACCCGATGCCAATACCTATTTGTACCCTGTTTCCACAACGGATATCAATGATGGAAACTGGCATCATATCCTTTGCATATTTGATCAGTCGGCAGAAACAGCGGCTATATATATTGACGGTATTTTGGAGGTGTTAGACAATTCACCGACAGGGACTTTTAATAAAACGTCAACAGCAAATTTTCGATTTGGCACAATGGATGATGGCTCCGGTCCTTATGGTGGATTATTGGATGAAGTAAATATATGGTCCAGAGCGTTAAGCGATGGAGGTGTTGCTGTTGGTCAAACTGCCGGTGGAGAAGTTGCTCAATTATATAATAGTGGTACAGGGATAGAGTTAGAGATTACTCTATATGATGGATTTGTGTCTCAGTGGAGATGGAATAATAGCGCAAAAGATGAGCTGGGTAATCACGATGCCACCATAACAGGTGCTGCATTTGATGATACGATAAAAAAACTGGGTTCACATTCCTTGAATTGTGACGGCGTCGATGATTATGCTTCCATTCCTGATCATCCGGATTTAAGAAACTCAGAGTTTTCTATTTCAGGGTGGATATATGTACCCTTTTTAGGTGCTGAAGGCTATATCTGGATGAAGCAGCTTGGATCGTCTCCACCCTATACAGGCTATACATTAGAGTTATATACAGATAACAGGTTTTATTTTCAGGCTGGAGATGGCGTTTCCTGGCCTGCCTATCAGCTTACATCAGCTCCAGTTACTTCTGCAGGTTGGTATTTTTTTGCACTCACTGTTTCTGAAAAAGAAATTAAAATATTCGTGAATGATATTGAGCCCCTATCAATAAGCGGCGGTTCCATTGTTCATAACACGATGGATGCCTGGATAGGAAGGAATCCTGATAATCAGGCTTTATATAAGCCTGCTCATGTTGATCAATTGACTTTTCATACTCGTGTGCTTTCGACTGCTGAAGTTTCAAGATTGTATAATAACGGCATTGGTACCGAGCTTTCCTCAGCGGGTTTAACGGATGGATTAATTTCATTATGGCATATGAATGGTGACTGGTCGGATTCTGTCGGTCCAAATAATGGAATTCCAGCGGGAGCGTCTTTTGATACGGTTAAAAAGCTGGGTTCTTATTCAGGGCAATGGGACGGAATAGATGATTACGTTAATTGTGGTAATGACAGCAGTTTAGGATTTACAAATGATTCTGAATTTACAATCTCCGCATGGGTATATCAAACAGGAGATGGCCCCGATGGAAATGGTGGAACTATTTGCGGCAGATATGATGCAGGTAAGGGCTATCTTTTTTACCACTTTACAGACTCAAGGGGATTATTTTTTCAATGTGACTCAGTGGGATTTATATCAAATTACCAAATACCGCTTTCAACATGGACTCATGTGATTTACAGAAGAGACGCTAATGATCATAAACTCTACGTTAATGGTGTTTTAAGGGCCGGTGAAACAAAGGGCGTTTTAAGTGATGGAAATACAAATTTTTATGTGGGAACTCATTCATCGGCGCTTACGCAGGAATGGAAGGGAAATATTGACGAGTTATCTATATGGGGGCGAGCCTTAACCGATGGAGACGCAGTCATTGGACAAACTGCAACTGGTGAGATTGCGGAACTCTGGAATAGTGGGGTAGGGACTGAACTTCTGGTTGCTGCTTTGAAAGCGGATTCCAGGGAAATAAAGGACCTGGGATTTACAAAGGAAATGTTTAGTGCCGTTGAGGAACTCCTTGACTTTGATACTTATTTGCAGGGCATCCTTGATGAAAATTTTAATGAAGTTAAAGAGAGACTCTCTATAGATGTTTACAACGATCCGGCCAGAATTGATGATATTAGACGGGTCGAGAAGTATCTGGCTGCAGCAGAACTCTGGGAAAGAAGAGCAAATCTTGTTTTATCCATGGCCCATTCCGATGGACCCACCGGGGAATTGGAGCAGGCAAGGGCAGAAGTTTATAAAGTGAGAGCCAGGGAAATTATAGACAGGCTGAACCCTCCTTCTTAAAAGATTCTCACTGAATAATATTGACATAGAGGGAGCTTCATTTATAATTAGTTTTCATCGGTCAAGGGTGCTTTTTCGCAATCTCTGCGTCAATCTTCGGCTTTGCTTGTGCGATGTACAGTAGTACAACTCGGCGAAACCCTTGATTCCCTTGACCTTGCAAAAAATCCCTCCTTTCCGAATTGAAAACAAAGTTTCATTTATTATAGTTTCTGGATGGACACTAATTAGCGCTCCAATAAATTTATGAAGGCCGACACAATGATTGATCATATAATTTTAAATGTTACCTATATTGACGAGGCGAAGGAATTTTACATGATGGCCCTGGCGCCCCTTGAATATGAAATGATTTGGGAGCAGCAGACCTGGGCCGCATTCGGCAGGGACGGTAAACCTTTCTTCCTTATTCAGCAGGGGCAAAAACCCAATCCGCCCCTTCATATCGCTTTTCGTGCCGATAAACGGGTCATGGTAGATAATTTTTATAGCGTTGCCATTGCTTCGGGAGGGAAAGATAACGGCAAACCGGGCATACGCGAAAAATACCATCCCAATTATTACGGCGCTTTTGTTTTTGATCCCGATGGTAACAACATTGAGGCTGTCTGCCACGATGCTGAGTAGAATTAGTCCTGAATTCTCCTTAATTGCCACGCTTAACGTTAGAATCCGTTGATTTTATAGCCATTTTCCTTTATTATAGCGTCATAAAATTGCAAGAGGTAATCACTTGAAAAAAGAAAACTATAACGTCGCCGTTGTGGGCGCTACCGGCCTTGTGGGACAGGAGATTCTGTCTATTCTGGAAGAGAGGAATTTCCCTGTCGGTGAGCTTAAATTGCTCGCTTCTGAGAGATCTGCCGGAACTGAGATGGAGTTTTGCGGAAAGCAATATAAGGTGGAGGTGCTGGCTGAAGATTCCTTTGAAGGGACCGATATCGGGCTTTTTTCACCCGGTGGCGCAATCAGCGCTAAATTTGCTCCTCTTGCAGTCGGGGCAGGCGCTGTCGTCATCGATAATACAAGTCATTTCAGAATGGACCCCCACATTCCTCTTGTTGTGCCCGAAGTCAATGCTGAAGAGATTGCCGACTATAAGAATAAGGGCATCATTGCTAATCCCAACTGCTCAACCATTCAGATGGTGGTGGCATTAAAACCGATTTACGATGAAGTGGGAATAGAGAGGATTGTTGTTTCAAGTTACCAGGCTGTATCGGGGGCCGGCAAGGAGGCCATTGATGAACTTCATGACCAGATTGTCGCCGTTATGAACCAGCAGCCGCTAAAGTGCGAAACATTTCCCTACCAGATTGCCTTCAACTGTATTCCCCAGATTGACTCTTTTCTCGATAACGGCTATACGAAGGAAGAGATGAAGTTGGTTAATGAGACCAGGAAAATCTTCGGTGATGATGATATCAGGGTGACAGCAACTACCGTCAGGGTACCCGTTTTCTTCAGTCATTCCGAATCGGTTAATATTCAGACAGAGGAAAAAATCAGCGTTGAAAGGGTTAAGGCGCTTTTGCAGAATGCGCCCGGCGTGCAGCTTGTCGATAATCCATCGGCTCTCCACTATCCGCTGGCCATCGATTCCGCCGGTAATGATGAAGTTTTTGTGGGCAGGATCAGGGAAGATGAATCGGAAGAAAACGGCCTTAATCTCTGGGTCGTTTCAGACAACGTGAGAAAGGGCGCTGCCCTGAATGCCGTGCAGATAGCGGAAGAGCTTATTGAAAAATACATTTAATCCTGAATAAACCACAGAGTGTCCGGGAAGGGCTAAAGGCTTTTCACCGCAAAGGCGCAAAGAAGATCAAAAGAAAATATTTACCACAGAGACACAGAGGGCACGGAGAAGAGCAAAATCTTTTTTTGTGGCCGCTGCGCGGGAAGGACTAAAGGATTAGGCATAAAATATCACTTGAACCACAGAGGAAGAGAGAAAGGCACTGGAGTTCACCATCCAGATGAATACCAAAGGCCCGCAAATCTTTGATTTGTTTGATTTAACTTTGTGTTCTCTATGTCTCTGTGGTTAAAGAGCCTTTTTTGATTTTACCGGTGCCTGGAGAAGGTATTGGAAAAAACTGAGGTTTGAATGGTTTTTTCAGGATAATAATTCTTTGCAAGCTCTGCGCCTTTGCGTCTATTGGGCACATTTTATGGCAAAGTGATAACAGATAGTAACGTTAATCCGGTAATCTGCAGACGGTGAGAATTCTACAGGACATTACATTAGGCCAGTATTTTCCGGGAAATTCCTTTCTCCACCGGCTCGATCCCAGAAGCAAGCTCATTTCCCTCATCCTTCTTATGGTTACCATTTTTACCACTGACAGCCTTTTTCCCCTTGTCATGACGGCCTGTTTGCTTCTTCTGCTCGGTAAGCTGGCTTCCTTTTCCATTCCTTTTCTCTTAAGGGGAGTGGGGCTTTTCTTCTGGCTCTTTGTCTTTACTTCACTTTTTCATCTTTTTTTTACGCCCGGTGATTCCATCTATCCCTTTCCCCTTTTTGGCCTAGATGTTACCAGTCAGGGGCTTTCCAGAGGGGCCGTCGTCTTTACACAGCTCTTTATGGTTATCTTTACAGCCAATATTTTTACACTGACAACGGAGCCGATGGATCTCGCCCGGGGGCTTGAAAAGATATTTAAACCGCTCAAAAAGATTGGCGTCAAGACGGAAGAAATATCGCTCATGATAAGCCTTGTTATCAGGTTTATTCCCATATTAAAAAGAGAATCATTAAAAATTTACTATGCCCAGAGGGGCAGGGGGATGGATTTTGCGCGCCTTCCTCTCATGAAGAGAGGCAAGAACCTCATTGCCATCATAGGACCTCTTTTTACCAATATTTTTTCAAGAAGTGACACTATCGTTCTGGCCATGGTATCGAGAGGCTTTGGCCGGGGTGAAAAAGTCGGCATGTTAAGAGAACTCTCTTTTAAGGGTCGTGATCTCGGAAGTGTGGCTGCCGTCATACTTTTTTCCTTTATAATGGCTCTCAAATATTGACAGTCATTGAAATAGCTGTTACATTCTAACTTTGCAATATTTAATGGATTGTCCTTACCACTTGCCCTCGGGGAAGAATAAAAAAAGGATAATTGTTTCGGCAGGCTTCGAAATAGAAACGGGGAGGTTTTTGTGAAAAAAACTGGAGCACAGATATTACTTGAGTCACTGCGGCTGGAAGGGGTTGAAACCATTTTCGGTTATCCCGGAGGCGCGGTGCTTGATGTATATAATGAACTTTTTAACTTTCCTCTCAAGCATATCCTGGTACGGCATGAGCAGGCGGCTGTCCACGGTGCTGACGGTTATGCCAGGGCAACGGGAAGGCCCGGTGTGGCGCTTGTTACTTCAGGGCCCGGCGCGACTAACACGGTAACAGGTATTGCCACGGCCTATATGGATTCCATTCCCCTTGTCGTTTTTTCAGGCCAGGTTCCCTCCGCCCTTATCGGAAACGATGCTTTTCAGGAGGCTGACATTGTGGGTATCACGAGACCCTGCACAAAGCACAACTATCTTGTAAAAAATGTAAACGACCTTGCCGGAATTATAAAGGAAGCATTCTATATTGCCACAAGCGGAAGGCCGGGACCGGTACTGGTCGATATTCCCAAGGACGTTTTACAGGCGTCAGCTGTTTTTCACTACCCTGAAGAGATCAGTATGCGCAGTTATAAGCCCACCTATGAAGGTCACATAGGGCAGGTCATAAAGGCCGTAAAGCTCATGATGAAGGCCAAAAAGCCGGTTGTTTATGCCGGTGGAGGTGTTGTGCTTTCTGAAGCGGCAGAGGAATTGACGGAACTTTCCCGTATGCTGAACCTTCCCACGACGACGACGCTCATGGGGCTCGGCGGATTTCCCGAAGATGATCCTCTCTCCATGGGAATGCTCGGCATGCATGGAACCTACCGGGCCAATATGGCCGTTACCCACTGTGACCTCCTCATTGCCGTCGGATCGAGATTCGATGACAGGGTAACGGGTAAGCTGGACACCTTCGCCACCCATGCCAGGATCATTCATATCGATATTGATCCCACATCGATAAGTAAAAATGTCAAGGTAGATGTTCCCATAGTGGGTGATGTAAAAGATGTTTTAAGAAAGATCATCAATCATGCCCATGAAGAAGATGTGGAAGGATTCAAAAAGGCGATTGAACCCTGGAACAGTGAGATCCAGTCCTGGAAGGCGACTTATCCATTGGCCTACAAACAGGGGAAAAATCATATCAAGCCCCAGTATGTTGTAGAAAAAATATCTGAACTGGCCGGCGAAGATGCCATTATCAGCACTGAGGTCGGACAGAATCAAATGTGGACGGCCCAGTATTACAAATTCAGGAAGCCCAGGACCTTTCTTACTTCAGGCGGTCTGGGTACCATGGGATACGGTTTTCCTGCGGCCATAGGCGCTGCCGTTGCTTTTCCCGACAGGCATGTTATCGATATTGCCGGTGACGGAAGCATCCAGATGAATATACAGGAACTGGCCACCGTTGTTCAGTATCGCATTCCCGTCAAGATCGCTATTTTGAACAATCATTTTCTCGGAATGGTAAGGCAGTGGCAGGAGCTTTTTTACGACAAAAGATATTCAAATACCTGCATGCAGGTACAGCCGGACTTTGTTAAGCTTGCCGAGGCTTATGGCGCAAAGGGATTGAGAGCCAATAAGAAAGAGGACGTAGAAATGGTTGTCAGGGAAGCGCTGGCTACAGAGGGTCCCGTCATTATGGAGTTTATCGTAGCGCCTGAAGAGGATGTTTATCCAATGGTTCCCGCAGGCGCGCCGATTAGTGAAATGCTTTTAGTATAAAGAATGTCCCCTTGTGGGGCACTGAAAATAGCGCCCCTCAAGGGGATACTGTTTATATAGCTTAGGAGGAACTATGCGTCATATAATCTCTGTGCTTGTTGAAAACGAGTTCGGAGTACTTAGCCGGGTCTCAGGGCTCTTCAGCGGAAGAGGATTTAATATCGAGAGCCTTTGTGTTGCTGAAACAACGGATTCGCAGATATCGAGGATGACAATTGTAACCAGTGGTAATGAAAAGATTATCGAGCAGATAGAGAAGCAGCTTAACAAGCTTATCAACGTTATCAAAGTCGTCGATCATTCGGGCAGTGAATCTGTCGAAAGAGAGCTTGTGCTTATAAAAGTGGCTGCCGAACCGGATACGAGGGCCGAAATATCTCGAATAGTTGACATTTTCAGAGGGAAAGTCATCGATGTATCGCCAAGAACTTACACGGTCGAAATTACGGGCAGTGAAGGAAAGATCAGCGCTCTTATAGAGATGCTTAAACCGATGGGAATAAAAGAGATTGCCAGGACAGGAAAAATTGCCATGGGCAGGGGGGGGAAGATCTTTAAATAATCTTTCCTCAGCCACCCTTAATGAATAGTGTAAATGAAGTTCCTATTTTAAGAGCATTTTATTATTAATAAATGTCCCCGGGTAGAATACTCATAGTTGATGACGATGCTTTTTTCAGAAATCTTTATGCCGAGATTCTGGAATCTGACGGATATAATGTCGTCAAGGCTGCTTCAGGGAAAGAGGCCGTTACCTATCTAAACTCCCATGAAGTAGATCTCGTCATTACAGACCTTATCATGCCTGAAATTGATGGTCAGGAAGTGCTGGAAAGGACAAAGCAGCACAATGCGCTTACCGATGTAATCGTCATCACAGGACATGGCACCATAGAATCGGCCATTGCCGCCCTTAAAAGCGGCGCCTTTGATTATCTCAGAAAACCGGTCAATAATGATGAACTGCTGCTTACGGTACGACGCTGTATTGAGCAGAAAAGGATTATGGAGGAGAACCAGGGGCTGAAAAGGTCGCTAAAACTCCTTGAAGTTAGCAGAACAATCAGCTCGTGCCTTGAGAGGGACAAGCTCTACGAACATACCCTTGATGCCGTTATACAGGAAATTACCTGCCAGGCAGGTTTGTCGCTTTTTAGAGATAAAAA
This sequence comes from Deltaproteobacteria bacterium, assembly GCA_029860075.1. Classification (NCBI taxonomy): domain Bacteria; kingdom Pseudomonadati; phylum Myxococcota; class Myxococcia; species Deltaproteobacteria bacterium. The sequence goes on from JAOUBX010000056.1 coordinate 25,194, forward strand.
CACGGATTTTGAGAGCCTGAATCTGAAGGCCGTAAGGCATATGGGGAATGAAAAGGGAGAGATGATTTGCGCTCTTTTTAATAAGTGGCTTAAAAGTCATGAAGGTGCAGAGGAAGCCATTCTCCCCTATGATGTAAAAGAACTGGCTGGAAAGGACCAGGGCTTTTTGAGTCATTTTAAGTCTTTTCTCGTTGTTCCCGTAAAAATACAGGGAACCGTTTCGGGATTCCTCATTGTATTTAGTAAAATAGGGAAGGAACATTACAACAGGGATGACATAGAGAATGCAACCTTTATTGCCGAGCAATCTTCCCTTTCTTTTGAGAACGTTGAAAAGTATGTCAGCGCCCAGGAAATGGCCTATGTCGATAGTCTGACAGACCTTTATAACACAAGGTTTCTTGAAATAGCCCTGGAAAGAGAGGTTAAAAGATCGAGCCGGTCGACTATTCCCTTTTCCGTCCTTTTTATGGACCTTGATTACTTCAAGAAGGTTAACGACGTTCATGGTCACCTTGTGGGGAGCAAACTCCTTATTGAAGTGGGAGAACTGCTTATAGAATGCGTAAGGGAAATTGATACGGTTGTGCGTTATGGTGGTGATGAGTTCACTATTATTCTCGTTGATACGGACCATGAGATTGCCCAGAAAGTTGCCAACAGGATAAGAATGAACATAGAAAAGAAGCCTTTTTTGCAAAATGAAGGACTTTCCCTTCATGTAACGGCATCCATAGGTATTGCAACCTATCCGCGTCATGCCAGTGACAAGAAGGAACTGCTTGATATGGCTGACAAGGCCATGTATTGCGGTAAGAACAAGTCAAGAAATACGGTATACCTGGCTCCTCTTGTTTCCAGGGAGGAGTAGCGTTGCAATAACCTCTCTTTTGTTTCTCATTTCCAAAAGTAATTCATTGTTTCAGCGGTTCTTTAAGCTTTTTCCTCTCATGGAATCTGTTTTCAGTGATGCGAAAGAGGGAAGGTTAAAAAAATAGAGTAAGTGTCAAAAAGGGGTATTTTTCGCTATACTCATAAGCGTGCCGGTATAGATTTACCCTTTAAAATTGTTTAGGAGTTTTCAGTTGTCAAAGTACAGTTCAATCAGAGGTATAAACGATGTTCTCCCGGCGGAGACTGGCAAATGGCAGTATATCGAAGCGGCTGCGAAGAAGGTATTCCATAACTACGGTTATTCAGAGATCAAGGTTCCCATTCTTGAAAAGACCAATCTTTTTACCCGAAGTATCGGAGAAGATACGGATATTGTTGAAAAAGAGATGTATACTTTTCCCGACAGGAAGGGAGAACTTCTTTCCTTAAGGCCCGAGGGCACAGCTTCCGTCGTCAGGTCTTATGTGCAGCACAAAATGTATTCAACGTCATCATTGACCAGGCTCTACTACTTTGGTCCCATGTTCAGGTACGAGAGGCCACAGAAAGGGCGGAGCAGGCAGTTTTACCAGCTCGGAGCAGAGGCTATCGGCATATCCGGTCCGGCCATCGATGCAGAGATCATATCCATGCTGTTTACCTTTTTTAAGGCGCTTGGTATTGATGGACTGAAACTCAACCTCAATTCAATCGGTTGCAGGGACTGCAGACCCGGGTATAAGGAAAAGTTGCTTGACTTCATTGGTGACAGTGTAGAGAAATTATGCGAAAATTGCCGGAGGCGCTACAGGGAGAACCCCTTAAGGGTGCTTGACTGCAAGAGCAGCGCTTGCAGGGAGGAAACGAAGGCTGCCCCTTCTATTCTCGATCATCTTTGCGGCAGTTGCAGTAATGACTTTTCTAAATTGAAAGAGTACCTTGGAGTATTAAACCTGAGCTATAACATTAACCCCAGGATGGTGAGAGGGCTTGACTACTATACAAAGACGGCCTTCGAGATTACTTCGGCTAATCTCGGTTCCCAGGATGCCGTTGCTGCCGGAGGACGTTATGACCATCTTGTTGAAGAAGTGGGCGGACCAACCACTCCTGCCATCGGCTACGCCATCGGTATGGAGCGCCTTTCTCTCCTTCTTGATGATGATCTTAAACCCGGTAATGAACCGGACCTTTTCATTGCAACCCTGGGGAATGAAGCCTTTGACACGGCTTTTAGGGTTACTCATGAACTGAGAACTCATGGGATCCATGTTGAATACGATCATGAGGGAAAAAGCCTGAAGGCCCAGATGAGAAAGGCCGGTAATTGTGGCGCCGCTTATGTGCTGGTCCTCGGTGACGAGGAGATCAGGAGTGGACGGGCCATGCTTAAAAACATGAAAGACCATGAGCAGAGAGAGATTATCTGGGAAGATATTGTCAGTGAAATGAACAGGATAAGGCATTAAGGGAATCTTTCATAATTCCGGGTGCGCATATAAAGGAATCAAAAAAGCCGGGTTCAAGGCAAGGTTTCAGCCTTTAGCGGGTCTACAGGCAAAACTTTTAAGCAGAAGATGGCTTTTTTCATTCGTTAAATGGCGCTCATGAATTGTCGGAGCTTCCCTTGAGTCTCTAAAAAATAAGGAGGGGAAGGAGTAGATATGCTTATCGAATGTACTAATTGCCATAGCCGCTATCGTCTTGATGAGTCGAGGCTAAATGAGGGAGAGGCCCGTTTTAAGTGCAGCAAATGTGGTGAACTGGTTGTTGTTGGAAAGGCCGGTCAGGCTGCGCCCGGGGAAGATAAATCAATGAATGAAAAAAAACGCATTATTGTTGCCGATGATACGGCCTTTTTCAGGGCCATGCTTTCAGATATGCTCACTGAAGCGGGCTATGAGGTGATAACGGCCAATGATGGTGAAGAGGCTTTTACTAAAATCAAACATGAACTCCCTAATGTTGACCTTCTTCTTCTCGATATGCTTATGCCTAAAATGGATGGTTTTCAGCTTATTGAGCAACTCAGGAAGGGGGCTATGGGAAAGAACCTTCCCATTCTTGCCTTGAGTGGCGTATTCAAGAGTGAATCAGACAGGGAGCATATGAAGTCCCTTGGTGTTTCAGGGTATATTGATAAAGATACACCGCCGGAGCAGATTTTGAATAGAGTCAAGATGCTTCTTTCTCCCGAAGGCTAGTTTGAGTGGGTGTAAGCAGATTGCTTACCTTACTGGTGCATTAATAAAGGGCTTTCATTTTTCAGGCCAGGCGGGATTTTTACTGAAAAGCCTCAACTTTGAAGCAAAAATTCCTCTCTTTTTATGCGATGTTCCTCAATCGGATCGATGGTGTTATTGAGGTAATCCAGTTCTGCCTTGAATTCATGAGGCACGCCTTTAAGTGCTTCAAGTTTCTCTATTGAAGTATTAAGCCCCTCTATATGGTCAAGGATTGAAAGATCATATTCGTAGAGCCTTTCAATATCAGTCCTGGACATTTTTTCCATTCTTACCCTCATGTTGTCATTATATTTTCTGTCCCTGAATGATGAAGCCATCATTTTTAATCTAAGAGCTGTGCTTTCGATATGCCCTTCTGCCGGAAGCCTTCCTTCCAGAAAAAGATGTTTCCTGATCTCTTCCAGTGTTATTGCAAACTTCTCCAACTCAAGAGCTATATTGTATCTGAGAAGAATGTCGGAATCGATAATATAGTTCCTGTCCTGATAACCTGAAAAACCGGGAATAATATTTTTGATCGCTTTAAAAAGCTGCTCAATTTTTCCCGGCTCATTTTTATCAGTCATTGCGGACCTTCTTATTTCTTAAGTAAAAAGAGTATAAAAGATATGACGATGCTGATGATAAGGGATGTTGTAACAGGGAAATAAAAAGTAACGTTTTCTTTTTTAATGTAGATATCTCCCGGAAGTTTTCCCAGGTGAGAGCCCAGAAAAGGTATCTGGGGGAGAAGGAGAAAAAGGCCTCCCAGGGCAATGAGAATAATGCCGATTGTAATGAGTCCCTTTGCCAGCTGCTCCATTATTATCCTTTCAATAAATCCCTCTGCTGTTAAGGAAGATACCAAGTTCCTTGTCTTTTTTCAATACATGGTTTTTCAGCCAGTCTTTAAGCAGATCCAGGATTGGTCCTGAAACAGGAATACCGGCCTGGTGCTTTTGAAAAATCTCTACGAGCCCGGTGGTGTAATTATTATGCTCATCTTTATGGGGTTTTAATCCGTCATATCCGTTTTTCATCATCAGTTCTTCTTCAATAATGAAATGATCTTTTGCATAGTCAAAGAGCGCCTGCAGTACCTTTTCCTCAAAGGCAGGGTTTGTCTGTTTTTTTAATAAGGCATTATAGGTTTTATTGGCAAGCATTGTTAATTTCCTGTTCTGTTCATCAAGTATGCTTACATTGACTTTTAGATAGTCATTCCACTCAACAAAAAAAGACATTACAACTCTTCTCCATAGTCATGGCAGTAATTCCTGTTGTCCCCTTAGGAATTGCAATGATTAATTTTAAGGTGAATAATTCTTCTTTCACCCCAAGGGCGCTTGTCACTTTGTTCGGGCGTACCTGAAGTGACACATTACTGCAATTGCCTGAGCGGACAGCGCCGGGTAGCAATAAGATAAACAATCGATTCGCATATATCAAGCCTGTTTATAATTTTTATGAAGAAAACTAATTTGACGTTGATTTGTTGTCTTCCTGTGATATTATAATAGTTTGGGAGAAAATACTTTCATTTCCTGGGTTAGCTGCCGGGAGAGGTGGATTTGAATAATGAAAAAAATACTTATTGTAGACGATTCCAGCTTCTTTATCGAGATAGAAAAAGCTTTTTTGCAAAGAACGGACTGCATTATCCTTTCGGCTCATAACGGGCAGGAAGCCCTTGAAGTGGCACAGAAAGAGAAACCGGACCTGGTTCTTCTCGACCTGTACATGAAGGAGATGAAAGGTGATGAATGTTGCAGGCTCATCAAGGAAGATGAAGCTATTGCGCATATTCCGGTCATCATGGTTACCAGCGCCTCTCATCTCGGTGACAGATCAAGGGCCGTCGCCGCAGGTTGTGATGATTACCTTGCAAAGCCGGTAAGCAAGGCAGATCTGCTTAGAAAAGTAAAAAAATAC
>JAOUBX010000057.1 GCA_029860075.1 Deltaproteobacteria bacterium
GGTCGCTAACGATCTCTCAATTAGCTATTTTCTTTGAAGGAAGGCTGGATAAAGAATTAATGCTTTGATATGATGAATAATTCCATTAACCCTGACACAGATTATTGAACACTACCAAAATATATTCCATTCTGGTAGTCCATGGATTCCCATCATCTCCAAATTGGGTTACTATGTATCGACCAGAAAGAAAATAATTAGATATTCCATAAATACCGGACTGCCCCCCAATCATCATACTGATAACACTACCCGCGTTATCCGTGTCGGTTAAAGTAAATTTATAACCGTCAGGATCAACGGAATAGGTAGCTGAACCGGTAGCATTGCTACCGTTTGAATCATCCAGAGTTGATCAGGTTACACTTCCACTACCGTCAAACTCAAATAGCATTCTTGCAGTCCACGGGTTTGTGTCATCGCCAAATTGGTTTACGATGTAAGATCCTATTAATGTGCCATTGTTCAACGTAGAACCTTTTTTCATACCAACCATCAGGTGGATAGTATTATCTGTATTATCTGTATCGGCTGTGGAAAATCTAAGCCCATCAGTTGAAACATGGCCCCTGTCGCCATTGGCAAAAGTTAAGGTGCCGTCCATAGCAACAGTATATGTAGTTGAACCTGATGCTGTGCTGCCATTTGAATCTGACAACGTTGACCAGTTTACATAGCCATTACCATTAAAAACAAACTCCTTTCTTGCGCTCCAAGGGTTTGGGTCATTACCAAACTGATTGATAACATACGTGCCATTTAATGTTGCATTGGACATGCAGTTAGAGTCGATTAATACACCTGTGCGATCCACGGAAAAGTATGTTTGGGGATCATTGTGGGTCCATAGTTCGGCACAATATGAAAAAGGATCAGGCTTTTTGACATTTACTGTATACAGCTTGCCCTTGGAAAATGGGCCAAGGCTACCATAGTCAGAAAAATTAATTGATATTTGGTTGCTGCCCTCAGGTACGGTTTCAAAAGGTGTTGCACAATCTATACAATCAGCAGTATACCCAAACCCTCCATGATCGATTACCGCTCCGCCAACGGTTACATTCGACAATTGTGTAAATGAGTTGTTGGTTACTTCTGCTTGAGGAGGCGACTTGTCATCATCATCCCCGCATGCTGCCAATAAAAGTATTAGTGCAGATAAAAAAACATGTAAAGTAAGTTTCCTCATTTTTTACTCCTTATTTGTTGTTTAAAACCACTATGCTTTGATTTTGTCGTGCAGTTTATATTTCAGAAAATCCATTGTAAGCACAGTGATTATGGGTTTTATCCAGTGATAATTGATTTGGGCCTTCTTCTCAAATCATAAGTGCATACCCTTTAAAGATAAATGCTTGTTTTTTTGTACATCGCTATACCGGAAAAATAGATTTTATCCTTTGGTATATACAAACGATGCGGGTCTCCGTGGCAAGCCTTCTGCCTTTAATTCACGACAAAATTCTAACATTTAGCAGGTTACATATTGATTACATATTGGAGAAAAATGAAAGAAGAGTTGTAATTGCCTGATATTGAAGGAGTATTATTTTGGATTTATTTTTTCCGTAGGCATAGTTTAAAACTATGCACTTTCAGTGTAAGGTTTTCAGCTTTGATTTTTTTCAATGCAAAATTCTCCAAAGCTTTCATTCCCGCTCTTTTTGTCATTCCCGTACCCGCAAGAAGGGGTACTGGCGGGAATCGGGAAGTCCTATAGGTAGTCAATTTTGAGTGGTTAACGCTACGGATAAAAGCGTTATTTGAAGAGCATCACGGCACGGCCGGCAGCCCTGCGTTCAGAGGCTGAGTTTTCCCGGGCAGGCGATATTACCTATTTGAGGTACAATGCACTTGTTAAGTCATTTTTTTACAGAAAAAAACCGGCGGAACGAACCCGCCGGTTAAATATAATAACAAAACAATTAATTATTTAGAAATATTCAACTGCACATCCACTATACCATTGTAAGAAAATTCAGGCATACCGGTAATATCGACTGTATTATCATCCCGCCAAACCGAATGATTGGGAAAGCGCGCTGCGTTAGAAGAGGCTGAAACTCGATTATTCCCCGGTGAAGCAGAATCCGCCATAAACAGTATACTCATGTTCTTAGTTGGATCATGAGTAAAAGCGGTCTGCAGAGGAATCCTTATCCAGTCGCCCGTCTTAAGTCCTGCAGGGATATCAAAAGTTCCATTAAAGACCAGCGTAGAGCTTAGTTCCATATTGCTGGAATAGATGTCTGCCACGTTAAATGTTGTTTTGGCGGTAGCCCCCATATATATTTTGTAATCGGGAATTGTTGCCGCCACTGAATCTGCTCCCAGCATTACACTGATGCCGGTAACGGTACCACCGGTACCGATAAGAGAGGGTGTGTACAGGCTTTGTATCTGACCGTCACCGGTTCCCGTTACTCCACCAAGCACCTGTCTGTAACTATGGCCTCCCATCGGCATTATTTGAACAGGCGCGCCGTTAAAGCGGAGCTTTATGTGGTGAGTTGCAGAGTAAACGTCAAATGCAACGTCATTTCCGATACTGCCAAGAGCCATGCGCCCTGCTGTGGTAAAGGTAAACCTTAATATTGTATTAGTAGTTGCGGTAAAGGTGTTAACCTCAACAACGAGGTTATCGTTGCCGTTATAGGTGAATATCCCGTCAGGAACGGGTACCCAGAAGTATTCCCCTGCCTGAAGCCCTGCCGGAATGGTAAAGTCTACGGCATTTGCAACAGTGACAGGCGCCCCTGAGTTAAAGTTGTCGGCAAATGCAGTCGACAGTTCCGTGAGAGTCGTATGGCCCAGCTTGAGCGTATAGGTCACGTCATTTTGAAAAGAGGTAGCGTTCATTTGGAAAGCGACGCCGGTGACAGGGCCGGAGCCATCGATCTCGTCCGCCTTATAGAGGGCTTGTACCTTATTGGTGAGGAGCGATGACTGTGAAAATGGCGATTCAATACTTAATACATCACCAAAGGTTTGTTCATTATCACCGCCGGAAAATTTAAAGGAAATGGTAATGTTGGCCGTTGAAGTTGCGCCCGTTGCTGCAGTGGCGGAAGACTCATGTACACTCGCTGTGTACCCCACTCCGAGCCCTGTATCCAAATATACGGTTCCCGAACATGCGGATGTTCTTGAAATTTCAAGTAACAGATTATCAACACCGTTGTAATTGAAAGCGCTCGTCAGTGGAATTTCAAAGAACGCATCTGTAGCGCCGGCGGGGATAGTAATTGTAGCGTTATCGACGACAGTGACAAGACTTCCCTGTCCTGTTTCAATGGCATCAGCATATGTTGTCGTTAAATCAGTAACATTTGTATGGCCGAGCTTAAGCGTTGTATTGTCACAGGTAACACCCGTTACCAGATCGCTATCATATTGAAATCGCAGCGCTGACACATTACCCGAACCCTTAATATCGCCGGCACGGTAGAGATGGTGACCTCGAAAGCTGGTAAGATTGCCAAATTGCGCAACCCAAAAAGCGTCATTATATACAATGTCCTTTTTAAACCCGCCTTTTGCAAGCGGGTTGCCGCCATCACTGCCGCTGCTGCCGCTGCTGCCGCCACAGGCGGTGAGGACCATGGTAAGCAGTATGGCGAATATTGCAATGATTAAAGATCTTTTTTCTCTTTTCATCTGTAAACCTCCTTTGAATTAAATCAAAAAACAATCCATTATTTAGAAATATTCAACTGCACATCCACGATACCATTGTAAGAAAATTCAGGCATATCGGTAATATCGACTGTATTATCATCCCGCCAAACCGAATGATTGGGAAAGCGCGCTGCGTTATTAGAGAATGAAACGGGATTATTTCCCGGTGAGGCAGAATCTGCCATGAAGAGTATGCTCATGTTCTGTGTTGGATCATAAGTAAAAGCGGTCTGTAGAGGGATCCTTATCCAGTCCCCCGCCTTAAGTCCCGCCGGGATATTAAAAGGTACGTTAAATACGAGCGTAGAGTTTAGTTCCATATTGCTGGAATAGGTGTTCGCTGAATCAAATGCGGTCCTGGCAGTAGCCCCCATATATATTTTGTAATCGGGAATTGTTGCCGCCACTGAATCTGCATTCAGCCGTACATTGATGCTGCTAACGGTACCACCGGTACCGATAAGAGAGGGTGTGTACAGGCTTTGTATCTGAGCGTCGCCCGTCGCCCCGTATCCACCAAGCACATGATAGTAACTATTGCCTCCCCCCGGCATTATCTGAATAGGCGAGCCGTTAAAGCGGAGCTTTATGTGGTGAGTAAGCGGGGGAAGGCTGCCTGCCGTGTCATTTCCACTATCGCCGGCAGCCATACGTCCTGCCGAGCTGATGTCATACCTCACAGGGGTAACATTAGTTACGGCAGAAACGTCAACTTCAACGAGGAGGTTATGGTTGCCGTTATAGGTGAATGTTCCATCAGGAATGGGCAGCCAGAAGTAGTCACCTGCCTGAAGCCCTGCCGGGATGGTAAAGTTTAGGGCATTTGCAACAGTGACAGGCGCCCCTGCGTTAAAGTTGTCGGCAAATGCAGTCGACAGTTCTGTGAGAGTCGTATGGCCCAGCTTGAGCGTATAGGTCACGTCATTTTGTAAAGAAGTGGTGTGCATCTGGAGTGCGACGCCGGTGACAGGACCGGAGCCGTCTATTTCGTCCGAATTATAGAGTATTTGCACTTTCGTATTGAAAGTGGAAAATGGCCAGTTTAAACCTGATGTGCCGCCAAGGTTTTGTTCATTATCACCACCGGAAAATTGAAAGGAAATGGTTATGTTGCCTGTTGAAGTTGTGCCTGTTGTTGCAGTGGCGGAAGATACGGAATGTACATTTGATGTGTACCCCACTCCCGTTCCTGCATCTAAAGGTACGGGCCCGGAACAGGCAGTTGTTCTTGAAATTTCAAGGAGCAGATTATCAACACCGTTGTAATTGAAAGCGCCGCTTATTGGAATTTCAAAGAACTCACCTACAGCACCGGCGGGGAAAGTAATTGTCGCGTTATCGACAATAGTGACAAAACTTCCCTGACCTGTTTCAATGGCATCGGTAAATGTTGTCGTTAAATCCGTAACATTTGTATGGCCGAGCTTAAGTGTTGTGTTGTCACAGGTAACGTCCGCTGCCAGGTTGGTATGATATTGAAACCGCAATACTGTCATATTACCGGAACCCTTAATATCACCGGCCCGGTAGAGATGGTGATACCGAATGGCGGGATAAGTGCCGAATTGCGCATCCCAGGGAGCGCCATTATATACAATTTTTTTTATAAACCCGCCTTTCGCAAGGCCGCCCACATTGCTGCCGCTACCACCACTGCTGCCGCCACAGGCAGTAAGGACCATGGCAAGAAATGTGATGAATATGAGAATAATGAAAAAATTCTTTTTTCTTTTCATCTGCAAACCTCCTTTAAATTAAATCAGAAAAGAATCCATTATTTAGATATATTCAACTGCACATCCGCTAAAGAACCCTGCATCCAGCCAGGGGAACCGGTTATATCAACACTATTATCAGATCGCCCAACCGTATTTGCCGGGAACCATGTTCCGTTAGAAGAGGTTGAAACCGGATTATTTCCCGGTGAAGCAGAATCCGCCATAAAGAGAATACTCATGTTCTGAGTCGGGTCATAAGTAAAAGCGGTCTGTAGAGGAATGCTTATCCAGTCGCCTGCCTTAAGGCCTGCCGGGATATCAAAACTTCCGTTAAATACGAGGGCAGAGTTTATTTCCATATTGCTGGAATAACTGTCCGCCGCGTCAAACATGGTCTTGGCGGTAGTCCCCATATATATTTTATAATCGGGAATTGTTGCCGCCACCGAATCTGCCTTTAGCCTCAGACCGATGCCGGTAACAGTGCCACCTGTACCGATAAGACCGGGTGTATACAGGCTTTGCAGCTGACCGGCGCCGGTTCCCGGGACTCCACCAAGTACATGCCTTGAATTACTGCCTCCCACCGGAATGATCTGAACAGGCGCGCCGTTAAAGCGGAATTTCACAGGATGATATCGGCTCAATGGTATTCCCGTTGTACTGCCTGGATTACCGACTAACTTTGTATCTGTCAGAATATCATTGTAGGCCCTTAACTCTAAAGTGCCTGTGGTGGCGGTCGTCTCTATTTCAACAATAAGATTATCTGTGCCGTTGTAATTGAAAACACTGTCGGGTAATGGGAACCAGCAATACTCTCCCGCCGGAATTCCGGCGGGTACCTTGAAGAGAGTATTGTTTGCTGCGGTTACGGGTGCGCTTGAAAAATTATTTGCAAAAGTAATGTTTCCTGCGAAGCTGCTTATTGTTGCATGCCCCATTTTAACGGTATAAGTAAACTCTTGCGCCGTCGAGTCAGCGTCCAGCATAAATGCAATTCCTGTAACAGGACCGGAACCGTCAATTTCTGCCGCAGTATAATGCAACTGCACTTTACGCCCAAGTGTTGCATTGCCCGTAAAGGGAAATTCATGGGGAACTGCCGTGCCGATTGTCGAGGGAACTGCATTATTACCACCGGAAAATTGAAAGGAAATGCTAATGTTGTTTTGATAAGCTGCGCCCGTTGCTGCAGTGGCGGGAGTAGCAATAACACTCGCCGTGTACCCTACTGCGAGCCCTGTATCCAAAAATACGGTTCCGGAACATGCGGAGGTTCTTGTAATTTCAAGCAACAGATTATCAGCGCCGTTGTAATTAAAAGGGCTGGTCAGTGGAATTTCAAAGAACTCACCCGCTGTGCCGGCAGGGATAGTAATGGCAGTGTTATTGACTGCAGTGACAAAACTTCCCTGGCCTGTTTCAATGGCGTCGGCAAATGTTGCCGTTAAATCAGTAACATTGGTATGGCCGAGCTTAAGTGTCGTATTGTTACAGGTAACATCTGCCGCCAGATCGGTATCATATTGAAATCGCAGCGCTGTAATATTGCCGGACCCCTTAATATCACCGGCACGGTAGAGGTGTTGATATCGAATGCCGGGAGTCGTGTCAAATTGCCCAATCCAAAAAGTATTATTATATACAATGCTCTTTTTAAACCCGCCTTTTGCAAGGCCGTCACTCCCAACTTCACCGCCACCTCCGCTGCTGCCGCTGCTGCCACAGGCAGTGAGGACCATGGCAAGCAGTATGGCGAATATTGCAAAGATTGAAGATCTATTTTCTCTTTTCATCTGTATATCTCCTTTAAATCATTTTGGGATGCCCCGCCTTCGGGCGGCATATGCTTGCGATGGGGGCCTCCATGTCAGGCCTTCAGCTTTTCAGGTACAGCAAAATCCTAACACCTGGCAGGGTACAGATGAGTTACATATTGAAAGAAAATGAAAGAAGAGTTGTAATTGCTTAATATTGATGGCGTTTTTTAAAGCGCTCTGAACAGAGAAACCGTCTCTTCCGACGGCTCTATACCGAGTGAAGAGGAAAGAACCTTTTTGCAGCGATAATATATTGTTATTGCTTCTGCTTTATTTCCCAGTTTGTGATGACATTTCATGAGGGAGCGATAAAATTCTTCTGCCAGGCAATCTATTTCTATGCCGCGCTGGTAGCAGTGGGTGGCACGTTCATATTCTCCCGCTTGTTCATGACAGTCTCCCAGTTTCTTGACAAGACGGTGGAATTTGCTTCTCAAGCGCTCTCTCATAGACAAGGTCCAGGGCTGCCAGCTGTCCCGGGAGAGGAAGGAAGCATGATAGAGCCTGATGGCCCTTTCCGTTTGTTCAAGGTTTTTTGTTATATGGGAGCCCATTTCATCTTTTCGCCACTCCAGATCGACCTTGTCGGCAAGCCGTTCAAATTCCCAGGCGTCAACCCAGAAGTAATCAGGATCCAGGTTAACCACACCATCTGAAAAGTAAAGTGATTTTTCATGGCGAAGAAGTTTGCGGAGACGATAAAGGGTCGTTTTGAAAGACTGGTGGGCCGCATCACCCTCTGCCTCCGGCCAGAGAAAGGAAGTGAGATCTTCTTCCCGAACACCCCGGCCTCCAAGGGAAATAATGGCTTTCAGCATATCAAGGGGCTTTTTCTTGCTCTTACCGGAAAAACGGATCGTCTCTCCGTCAATGACCAGACCGAACTGCCCCAGAGTGTAAACCTTGATCGGCCAGGGCCAGTTTTCAAGGTCCGTCATATCCTCGGGAGGAAGGAGGCTGCCTTTACGGATGAGCTGCTGCACATACTCCACCTCTATACCGGCTAAAAGCGCTTTAGCGTAGAGATTGCTATGAATCCCGGGCAGGCAGAAAAAGAGGGTGTCTTCATAGCCTCTGTCTCTCCCCTGGGCAAGACCCGTCTTAAGCGCTTTAAAAGCGGCTCCATCATCTCCTCTGTGAAAAGTTAAGTGAGCCTTCAATAAGTGTAATTCGAAAGCATGTCCCTTGCCGCCAAACTTTCGGCAATTATCAATGGCTGCTGAAAGCGCCGCCCAAGCTTCCTTAGGTTTTCCCAACTCATGAAAGATATAAGCACGCAGCGAAAGAGTCGTCATCATTGGTGGTATTGCCCCGATTTCCAGGTTTATTTGAAGGGAAATAGAGATCTCCTTTTCGGCAAGGGGCAGATTTTTCTTATAGATAGCCCAATAAGCCTTGAGAAAATGATAAATTGAACGCTCGAAAGAACTGATAATGCCTGAAGACGATTCAATGATCTTCATGTAGTCATCAGCTCTTTTTAAATCGCCCTGTTTAAGCGAACTCCACAAGGCCTGTGCTGCAATCATCACATCAAAGAGGTGAATACCGCTGCGGCGTGCTATTTCCAGGGATTTGTCAACTACTTTCAAACACTCCTCATGATTACCCCTGAAATTGGCCTGATCGGACTCGGCCAATCTTGCCTGCATTATCGCCAGGCCTGACAAGTTGCCACTATCCACTAAGCTCTTTATCGATAAAATAACCTCATCTGCTTCTTTCAATTCGCCACGCATCAGTAAAAGGAGAGAGAGCGTTACCAGTGCATCCACCCGGCAGTTCAGGTCGGGGCTGATTTCCTGAAGGGAAAGAGCGCGCTCTTTCCAGAATTCAAATTGATGGTGATGAGGGTAACATTGGGTCAGTCCTGAAAAAACTGCAATGGAAATGCGGGTCTCGATCTCACCTTTGGGGATGGGCCCATACTTTTTAACAAGGTTGTCGAGAATGTCAAGCCAGTCTTCAAATCCTTTAAAATCGTCCCATCCCCAGCGAATGGAATCAATCACACCGCACCAGGAAAGAAAAACGCCGGCGCCATCTTTCCGATCATCCAGGAGCTTAAGTGACTTTTTGAAAATGGGTCGGGCCTCAATCATGTTATAAGCCATCTTGCAGGAGCCGAGCCAGAAGACGAGCCAGGGGTTTTCTTCCCGAACCGGCTCCGGCACTGCCAGTATCCATGCCTCAATTATCCGGTTACGTCCCTGCCCGATGTAAATGGGCGCATTCTTAAGGATGAGCGCAATGAGCTGTTCCAAATCACCTGTTTTTATCATGAGTTGTGCTGCCTCTTCTATCTGACCGGATTGAGAAAGGAGCGTGGCGGCACGTCTTAAAAACTGATTTTTGTCCTCTTCAGAAAAATACTGGTCAGCCTCATTTAGTAAAAAGGCCCTGAAAAGAGGGTGATACTGATATACAGGCGGGCTCTGCATCCGCTTCTCTGTAAAAGAATTGCTACCGTAGAGATCAGAGAGTATGCGGCGGGCCTGTTTGACACGGGTCAGTTCTTTTGCCATCTCGGTTGTCATGGCCGGCATAAAGGCTGTTTTAAGCAGAAAGACCCGGGTTTCTTCATCAAGCCGGTAAAAAATCTCATGGGCAAAGTAGCTGAATATCGCCTCAGGTGTGTTATCACTTAATGGCATAGCGGAAAGCTTGTCGAGGTGAACCGATTCCAGCATGAGGATGAGTCCTGCCAGCCAGCCTCCCGTTTTCCGGTGTAATACTTGAGGAAGGTGAGATTCCATCAGGGCAGGTTTGGTGAGGCGGACAAGGCCCGCTGTCTCTTCAATATCGAGTTGAAGGGTCTCCCAGCCGATCACCGTCATCTGCCGGTTGAGTTGCAGGCGGGAAAAAACCTCGGGCGGATTCACCCGGCTCATGATGATTACAAAAATTCCATCAGGCAGGACGGACAGCCCGGAATTGATTATGTCATGAAAGTCGGACTCTGCGGAAACTTCGTGGTAGTTGTCAAAGACGATCACAGACGGCGGCTTCAAACGGCTGCAGAGTTCTTCAAAAAAACGTCTTGCAAAGGTGGGTATACCCATCATGAATTCGGGGGTAAGGTGGGGCAGAGGCTTTTTTCGACGTGGCGCCGCTTTTTTTGCAGCCAGTCCCAGATAGTGAAAGAATGTGGCAATGTCCCCGTCGCCACTATCGAGGCGGTACCAGATATGCGGGATATTTCGTGAGCGAAGGTAGCTTGCTGCCAGTGTTGTTTTCCCTGAACCTCCGGGAGCGCTTATCCAGGTAAGAGGACGTTTATGATCTAAAAGACTGTACAGCCTTTCCCTTTCAAGTATATCCCCCGGAACAGGAACTGCAATCTTGGCGATTGATGTTTTTTTGTTCATAGGCTTATGTGCCGTTTGTGTAAATAGGCTGATTATACTAAAGCAGCTTCCCTTGTAAAGAGATTATTTCTTAATATTGTGCAGGAGTCTTATAAATAAACAGTCCTTTCCCTTGAAATATCAAGCCCTAATATTATAAGATAGAAGGATTACTTTTTAGCAGGGAACTTATGAGAAAAATAACGCTTTACGATACGACACTAAGAGACGGGACCCAGGCCGAAGATATTTCCTTTTCGGCAGAAGATAAGGTAAGAATTACCGAAAGGCTCGATGAACTCGGCATTCATTATGTTGAAGGCGGCTGGCCCGGCTCCAATCCGAAGGATCTCGAATTCTTTGAAAGGGTAAAGGGGAAGCATTTTTCCAACCTTAAAGTGACTGCTTTCGGCAGTACGAGAAGGGCAGGCAACAAGCCTGAGAAAGATCCCAACCTGATGGCCCTTTTGGAGTGCGGCGTTGATGTGACAACTATATTCGGCAAGACATGGGACCTGCATGTGACGAAGGCCCTCGGTATTTCACTGGAGGAGAATCTCGACCTTATCGGATCCTCTATTGCCTATCTTAAAAGCAGGGTTTCTCAAGTCTTTTATGATGCAGAGCATTTCTTCGACGGTTTCAAAGCCAATGCCGACTATGCCATAAAAACCCTTAAGGCGGCAGCAGAGGCAGGCGCTGATTGCCTTGTTCTCTGTGACACCAACGGCGGATCGTTGCCCGGTGAAGTAAAGGACGCCATAATCAGGGTAAAGCGTGAATTGTCGGCGCCTCTGGGAATTCATACCCAGAATGATTCCGGTCTGGCCGTGGCAAACTCCATGGTGGCTGTCGAAGAGGGGGTCGATCATATTCAGGGCACCATCAACGGCATAGGGGAGCGCTGTGGAAATGCCAATCTCTGTACCATCATACCCAATGTTCAGCTCAAAATGGGGCATAAGTGCCTATCTGATGAGCAGTTGAAAAAAATGAGGAGCACCTCACGTTTTATTGTGGAGCTGGCTAATCTCACACACAACAAGCACCAGCCCTATGTGGGGAATTCAGCCTTTGCCCATAAAGGGGGCATTCATGTGAGCGCTGTTTTGAAAGACAGCGAGACCTACGAGCATATCAGGCCCGAACGGGTCGGTAATCACCAGAGGGTTTTGGTCTCAGACCTGTCAGGCAGGGGAAATATTCTTTACAAAGCGAAAGCCTTCGGAATAGACATTGACAGTAAAGATCCTGTGCTCCAGGGAATTTTGAAAAACCTTAAGGAACTTGAGAACCAGGGTTTTCAGTATGAAGGGGCTGAGGCTTCTTTCGAAATGCTCATGAGAAAGGCACGGGGGGAGGAGTACAAGTTTTTTGATCTCATCGGCTTCAGGGTTATTGATGAAAAAAGGAAAGAGGACGAGCCTCCCATTGCGGAAGCGACTATCATGATCAAGGTGGGTGGCCATGTGGAACATACGGCTTCTGTTGGTAACGGCCCCGTTAATGCTATCGATAATGCACTGAGAAAGGCCCTTGAAAAGTTTTATCCTGAGCTAAAAGAGGTAAGCCTTATAGACTTCAAAGTCCGTGTGCTTACAGCCGGGGAAGGAACGGCTTCCTCCGTACGGGTACTTATGGAGTCCGGTGACGGTGAAGACAAGTGGGGAACGGTGGGCGTTTCTCATAATGTAATTGAAGCTTCCTGGCAGGCTGTTGTTGACAGTATAAACTATAAGCTTTTAAAGGAAGAACTAAAGAGAAAAGAACAATGAAAACAGGGAGGGAGTTTATTTTTTTAGCTTCCATCCTTTTTATTCTTTTGATCAACTTATCAAGGAGTGATTATTCACTCCTTTTTTATTCTCCTGACCCTCACTTGCGGGATGAGGGAGACTATGTGGAAATTGTGAAAGATGGAAAAGCAAGGCTTGTGCCGCTCGAGAGGGCACAAAAAACATTTGTCCTGAAAAATGGCCTTTCCCTTGAAAGAGGGGATTCCTTACGTGTTTCAGAAGAAGGGATGAGCAAAGGCCGAATGAGGGGAGGAACGCTGCTGATTCTGGGCCTTCCCATCAATGTGAATAACGCCTCTGTTCAGGATTTGACGGCAATTTCCGGCATAGGGCCGAAAACAGCCGCTGCCATAGTAAATTACCGGGAAAAAAACGGCCCTTTTAACACTTTACCGGATCTTATTAAGGTTAAGGGCATCGGGAAAAAAAGGCTTGCTAAAATGGAAAGGTTTTTAACGATTTAATCTGAGAAGCTGTATATATATGTTTGCCCGGAACTGTTTTTACATCCCTGTTCAGTTCTATTTAGTATCCATCCAGAAACTATAATAAATGAAACTATGTTTTCAATTCGGAAAGGAGGGATTTTTTGCAAGGTCAAGGAAATCAAGGGTTTCGCCGAGTTGTACTACTGTACATCGCACAAGCAAAACCGAAGATTGACGCAGAGATTGCGAAAAAGCACCCTTTCCGGATGAAAACTATTTATCCCCCCTTTAGCAAAGGGGGGCAAGGGGGGATTTGAAAATCCTGAAATTAGAAATTCCCCCTTTGTTACAGGGGGAGACAAGTGATAGCTATAAATAATCTCTTAGAAACAAGTGCCGCAACATATAGCGGTTTTTGCCGGCCTTTGGAGAAGAATAAAATATTTTAATCTTCACTTAACCTTCCTTACCTTCCATACAATTATCAATAATGCAGCAGGTGGTCAAAGATGAGAACAACACCCCTGTTTTACAGAATGGGTGACTTTGATTATGGAAACTTTCCCTGCTATGCTTAATGAAGTAATCATTGAGAATAACCAAGGGTCACAACAGAAAAGCATAGTAAAAAAATGACTGTCAGTCCGGTTCAACTTTAGCCATGAATGAAGCTCAAGAAAAAAGTGAGATCATAAGAATAGCCAACTGTATCATTCCAAGGCCCGGTGACAGGTCTATCATCCTTTCTATTAAAACGATGGCATTTAATGATTACAGCCTTCCCGGGAAAACTATGAAGGAAGATAGTGATATTGAAGGCTTTCTTATCGAGTCCGTCAGGGAAAAGACGGGAATTTCCATAGATGCTTTTGAGGAGAAGGTTTACCTGCTCTCATATGAAAAAAGAGGGCAACTCTACGAAAGAACAGTGCTTGTCGTCAGTCATTGCGAGGGGGTTCCCATTTCACTGGGGGACAGGGAGAAATATGGTATCGGTGTTTTTAAGCCGGATATTACCTTTACTCCTCAGTGGAAGACAAAGAAGGAGTACGCACTGGCGCCGGGTATCTATAAGACACTGCTTACTTACTATGCAGACCTGCCTGATCTTAAAGAAAAATACCCTGAGTACCTTCCTCTTGATCCTGAGGATGTGGGTACTATATGCGGTGAATGAATTGATAAAAGGGTAAGGAGAAAATCATTTTATGAAAGTCTATCTCGTTCAGCATGGCAAAGCCAAAAGCAAGGAGGAAGACCCCCGAAGGGGGCTCTCGGAAGAAGGGATAGAGGCGTCAGGGAAAGTCGCTTTGTGGTTGTCGGGAAGAAGCATTCAGGTAAACGCTATTTTTCATAGTGACAAGTTGAGGGCCCGTGAGACAGCCCGTATTTTCAGCGAACACCTGACAGTTTCCGTTAAGACAGAAGAGAGAGACGGCCTTTCTCCCAATGATGATCCGGCAATATGGAAGGAAGCCCTTGAAAAAGAGGATGAAGACATAATGCTTGTGGGACACCTTCCTCAACTGTCGAAGCTTGCTTCGCTTCTTTTGTGCGATACAAGCGATAGAGAAATGGTCAGCTTCACTAACTCCGGTGTTCTTTGCCTGGAAAAAGAGGGACGGAGGTGGGTAGTAAAATGGATGATCATACCTCAATTAATTAGCTGATATGAGCTTATTCCTCCCTCCATTTTATTTTACCTTTGAAAACGCCGTTCACTGGTCGGGATCAGAGTTTAAAGGTTTTGCCAAAAGGTTTCTTACTTTTCTTTTACCCTCAAGGGGCATAAAGGCGCCAAAGAAAAGTAAGCAAAAGAAAGGCCGCCCAAAAACTTGGTCCCGCAAGGCGGGACTTCCCTCGCTTCCACATCTGCCTTCGGCGGTCACAAAAACTCGCTTCGCTCAGACAGTTTGTGACCTTCATCCTCAGTCAGCTGCTTCACTCGGCTGCGTTTTAACGGGAAGTGATAAAAAGCCCTTTCAGGGCTAAAAGCAAAACCACGCCTTCTGGGCGTGAATTTTTTGCTAACAGTTTCATACAAAATAAATTGGAAAGGTCATCGTTTCTTATTGGCCCTTATTAGTAAGAAGGCAATTCATAGACAGGGGGAAATAATGGATGGAAATACAATCTTACTTGTTGACGATGTTGATTTCACTCTTGAAATAGAGAAGAAAACCCTGGAAAGAACGGGGTGCACTGTTTTAACGGCAAAAAGTGGTGCAGAAGCACTGGAAGTGATCGGTAAAATCCGCCCTAATCTCATTCTCATGGATATTTACATGCCCGGTATGAAGGGCGATGAGTGCTGCAAGATCATTAAGGAAAATCCCCAATATAAAGATATTCCCATTATTTTTACAACAACGGCAGGGTGGGAAGAAGCGAAACAAAAATGTGATACCTCCGGTTGCGACGGCGTGATTACCAAACCCTTTAAAGGGTATGAACTTTTCAGGGAAATAAAGAGATTTATAAAACTCGGTGAAAGGGAACAGATAAGGGTTTCATGCTCCAGTGAGATCACTTTCATCATTGCCGGAAGAGAGCATAAAGGTAAAATTCATGATATTAGTTCGGGAGGACTCTTTATAGAGAGCAAATATCTTCCCCAAAAAGGAAACAGGGCGGAACTTATCTTTTTACTCCCCGGTAGAGAGCGAAAAATTAAGGCCCGGGCAGAGGTCGTGAGAGTTGTCGAAAGGGGTTCGCTGTTAAATAGTGAAGAGGGCCGGGGCTTTGGAATTCATTTTCTTGATTTATCGGAAGATGCTCAGGCTGCCGTCAATGAATACGTTTACGGGCTTTAGTGATTTTTCATATATAATTAATATTTGAAATCCCCGTCCTTTGGGTGGGGTTAGAGTTAAAAGGCTTTGCCATAATAGTTTTTACTTTTCTTTTGCTGGATTTATGCCCCTTGAGGGTGCAAAGAAAAGTAACAAAAGAAAGGCCGCCCAAAGCCGGATAAACCGGATAAGTGCCTTAACGAAATAAATTTCTAAGTTACTAAACTTGGCCTTCGGCTTCCCTCCTTCCACCGTTGCCTTCGGCGGGCACAAAAACTCGCAGCGACCAGAGAGTCTGGCAGACAGTTTGTGCCCTTCATCCTCAGTCAACGGCTACACTCGGCTGCCTTTTAACGGGAAGGAAAAGCAAGCCCTTTTAGGGCTCAAGCAAGGCCACGTCCTCTGAGGCTGTGTCGCAATTAAGAATTTACTCAAAATCAGGCTAAAACAGGGTACCTGCGAACCATTCATTACCCCCATATCGTTGAATACAGGACATTCTGAGAAGAGACTTTTTTTGTGTCTTCTTCAAGATTTAATTGCGACACAGTCTCTTTGGGCGTGGATTCTCTACTCAGAGAATATTAAAAATCTTTTTACAATTCCATAAAAGCAATCTATTATAAAAAGAGAAAAGAGGATTGACGGTTGTAAAAAAAGCTTATTATATATAACCTTACCGCTATGAAGGAGGAATATGGGAAAAAAACTCTGGACACCGTCGGAAAATAGAGTAAAGAATTCCCATATGTACCGCTTCATGAATTATATTAATGAACGGTACCATCAAAACTTCTCAGGGTACGAGCCTCTTTATTCATGGTCTATTGAAAACATTCCCCTCTTCTGGTCCTCCTTTGCCGACTTTGCACAAATCAAATTTTCAAAACCCTGCCATCAGGTCATAGACGACCTTCATAAAATGCCCGGAGCCGGATGGTTCGACGGAGCACAGCTTAATTTTGCGGAAAACCTGCTCAGGTTCCGCGATGATGAGACGGCCCTTATTTTCAAAGGGGAAGGGCATCCTGTTAAAAAAATAAGCTATAAAGCACTCTATGATGAAACGGCCCGCAACGCTGCTTCTTTAAAAGAACTCAATATAAAGCCCGGAGAAAGGGTAGTTGGCCTTATGCCCAATATGCCTGAGGCGATCATTGCCATGCTTGCCGCAACAAGCAGGGGTGCCGTCTGGTCCTCCTGCTCGCCCGACTTCGGCAGGAAGGGAGTTATCGACCGTTTCGGCCAGATAAAACCCAGGGTGCTTTTTACGGCTGACGGCTACTTTTACAAAGGGAAAAAGATAGACTCCCTTGCTCTTGTTTCGGAAATTATGAAGGAAATTCCAAGCATCGAAAAGGTGGTGGTTGTTCCTTACCTTGAGCCGGAACCTGATATTTCGGGACTTCCTCATAGTATCCTCTTTGATGAGTTCAAATCAGGTAAAGAGGGACTTGATATCGATTTTGTGCAGCTTCCCTTCGATCATCCCCTCTACATTATGTATTCGTCAGGTACGACGGGCCTGCCCAAATGTATGGTCCAGAGTGCCGGCGGTATCCTCCTTAATCAGCTCAAGGAGCATATGCTTCATACCGATGTGAGTCGCAGCGATAAAATTTTTTATTTTACTACCTGCGGATGGATGATGTGGAACTGGCTCACCTGCGCCCTGGCGACAGGGGCCACCGTTGTTCTCTTCGACGGCAATCCCTTTTATCCCCATGCAGGCGCTCTATGGGAGTTGGCTGAAGAGACGGGAATGACTATTTTCGGTACCAGTGCAGGCTACCTTGCAGCCCTGGAGAATGCCGGTGTCAAGCCGGGAGAAGAATACGATCTTTCAGAACTAAGAGCCATTTTATCGACGGGATCACCTCTGCCGGAAGAGGGCTTTGAATTTGTATATAGCCGGATCAAGGAAGACCTTCAATTGGCATCCATTTCCGGTGGTTCCGATTTAAACGGCTGCTTTGCCCTCGGTAATCCCATGGGGCCTGTCTATTCAGGGGAGTTGCAATGCCGGGGCCTGGGCATGAAGGTGGAGGCCTTTGATGAAGACGGAAAAAGCCTTATTAACGAACAGGGAGAGCTGGTTTGTACAGCCCCTTTCCCCTCTATGCCCATCTATTTCTGGGATGATCCTGAAGGAGAAAAGTATCATCATGCCTATTTTGACGTCTATCCCCACGTCTGGCGTCACGGTGATTACATAGAAATAAATGGACGGGGCGGCGTTGTTATTCACGGGCGCTCCGATGCAACGCTCAATCCAGGCGGTGTTCGTATAGGCACGGCTGATATTTACCGCCTTGTCGAACTTTTTGATGAAGTGGAAGATAGTATTGTAGTGGGACAAAAATGGAAGAAGGATGTACGTGTTATTCTCTTTGTCAAACTCAATTCTGGATATGAGTTGACGGAGGAGTTAAAAAAGAAGATCAGGCTTTCCATCAGGAGCAATGCTTCACCAAGGCATGTGCCGGTAAAGATCATAGCCGTAGCTGATATTCCTTATACGCTTAATATGAAAAAGGTGGAGCTGGCGGTAAAGAAGGTGATTCATGGTGAGGTGGTGCTTAATAAGGATGCCCTCAGGAATCCTGAGGCGCTCGATTGTTATGTTGGGATTGAGGAGTTGGAGGAGGAGTAATGTCGTAAACTGAGAGCATAATAAGGTTCAACGTTGTTGACCTACTTTTCTTTGACGGCCAAAGAAAAGTAGGCAAAAGAAAGGCCGCCCACAAATTTGGCCTGCGGCTTCCCTCACTTATACAGTAGCTTGCGGCGAGAACAAAAACTCGCTTCGCTCAGACAGTTTGTTCTCTTCTTCCACAAGCTACTGCAACGTTCGGCTTCTTTGAATGGGATAAAAAATCTTAATTCTTTTATGTAAGGACAGGGTAGATATTAATGCAAAAAAAAGGAAATCCATATGGAATACATCGGGTCATAGGTGAGGAGGGGACGCTTCCACAGGCGGCGAAGAAGGTCGATAATGACATGTCTTTTCTCTATGATAATGAGATACTTTGTGACGTAATAACGCTCAATGTGGATGCCGCCTCCTTTGCTGTTATCAAGGAAAAGGGGGAAGGGGAGGCAGGGAAAATTTCGGCAATTATACTTGATATTGTGGCAAAGCAGGGAAAGCTTAAAAATCCCTGGACAGGGTCGGGGGGGATGTTTATCGGAACCGTTGCGAAGATTGGCGATGCCCTTGCTCATAAGGTCGATTTGAAAGAGGGGGATAAAATTGCGAGCCTCGTCAGCCTTTCACTGACGCCTTTGCGTATCGATGAAATTACAAATGTCCACATAGAGAAAGACCAGGTTGATATAAAGGGGCAGGCAATTCTCTTTGAAAGCGGACTCTGGGCTAAGCTCCCTCATGACATGCCCGAACCGCTTGCCCTTGCTTTGCTCGATGTGGCCGGTGCTCCTGCCCAGGTAGACAGGCTGGTTAAAAGTGGTGACACCGTTGCTGTTATCGGTGCCCGGGGCAAATCAGGACTTCTTTGCTGCTATCAGGCAAAAAAAAGGGTGGGAGCCAGTGGACGGATTATTGCCATTTTGCACCGTGAGAAAGGGCGTGACGATGTTGATGCTGCGCCTTTTATCGATGATATTATCATTAGTTCCGCTGATAAACCGCTGGAGCTTCTCGGGAAGGTGGAAGACGTAACGGGAGGCAAACTTTGTGACGTGGTCATTAACTGTGTTTCACGGGAGAACTGCGAAATGGGGGCTATTATGATTACCAGAGAGCGTGGCAAGGTTTACTTCTTCTCCATGGCGACCAGTTTTACCAAAGCGGCATTGGGGGCCGAAGGGATTGGGAAGGACGTTGAAATGATTATCGGTAACGGTTATTGTAAAGGGCATGCGGATTTGACACTCAATATTATGCGGGAGAGCGATTATTTGAAGGAGCTTTATTTGAAGCGTTATTGCTGATTAATTTCTCGCAAAGACGCAAAGGGCGCAAAGAGACCTTAAAATAGCTGAAATCAATTAAAAGAGATTTAGATTGCCTCCCTTTATTTGCAAAGACTAATGAGCTAATTAAAAGAGAATAACCTTTGCACCCTTTGCGGCTTTGCGAGAAACAAAACAGACCTCAACTCTACCAGGGAGACACAACATGAAAATGAGACACAAGCACTACGAAGATGTACCGGACAAAGACTGGAACGACTGGCGCTGGCAGCTCGACAACAGGCTCATGACTGTTGATGATATTGAGCATATCCTTAATCCCGCTCCTGAGATCATAGAAGGGATTAAGGCGGCATCGGCATTTTTCAGGATATCCATCACTCCTTACTATGCCAGCCTCATCGATATTGATGACGAGTACTGTCCCATCAAGGCCCAGTCCATCCCTTCCGTCAAGGAGAGTCATTTTTCCGACAGCGATATGGCAGACCCGCTTGAAGAAGACCGTGACTCACCCGTTCCGGGATTGACTCACCGTTATCCTGACAGAGTTCTACTCCTAATTACCGACGTCTGTTCCATGTATTGCAGGCACTGTACGAGGCGGCGCATGGTCGGGCAGGAGGACCGCACTTTCGATCCCAAACATTTTGAAGAGGCCATCGATTACATTAAAGAACATAAGGAAATTCGTGACATTGTTATTTCCGGCGGTGATCCTCTTATGGTGGGCAATGAAAAGGTGGAATATGTGCTTAAATCCTTAAGGGCCATTCCCCATGTGGAGATTATCCGCCTTGGAACGAGGTTGCCCGTTGTCCTTCCTATGCGAATTACCGATGATCTTGTTAACATGCTGAAAAAGTATCAACCCCTCTACATTTCGACTCACTTCAATCATGCAAAGGAGATTACTCCTGAATCGGAAAAAGCCTGTGCCATGCTGGCCGATGGGGGCTTTCCTATAGAAAACCAGACTGTTCTCTTAAGGGAAGTCAACGATTGCCCTCATGTCATTAAGGAACTGAATCAGAAACTTTTAAAGATACGGGTGCGGCCCTATTACCTGTACCAGTGTGACCTGTCGAAAGGAATTTCACATTTTCGTACCTCACTCGGGCGCGGTATCCACATTATTGAAGCGCTGAGAGGGCATACATCGGGACTGGCTGTTCCCACCTTTGTTGTCGACCTGCCGGGAGGGGGCGGTAAAGTGCCTGTCATGCCTAATTATCTCTTATCAAGGTCTGATGACAGGGCAGTGCTTAGAAATTATGAAGGGGCCATCACCGTTTACCGGGAGCCCCATCGCTGGGAAGGGATATGCGGCAGTGATCCGGCATGCAGTGAGCCTAAGTACAAATGCAGTAAAGGGCCCGGTATGCTCATGACCAAGCCCTTTAACATCCTTGAGCCTCAAAAGAGACGTATAAAGGGAAACTCTAAAAATTCATGACCGGCATCAAAAGGTTCAAAAAAACCAACTTCTGCGTTAAAAATTTTACCTATAGACTCGCTATAGGCTGCAATTTTTGCCTTGAATTTGGCTTTTTTGATTCCTTTATATGCTCGCCCAGAATTATTAGAGATTCCCTTAAACCTAGAAACGGCAGTTGGATCACGGTTTCTAGCGCAACCTCTTGATTCCACAGGGCTTTCAAAAAATGCCCGCTTAACCTATGGGTGAAGCTAAGATTTTTTGAAAGCCCTGTGAAACCAATATGTTACACTATAAATACATGCCCAACTGCCATATCTAGGTTAAGCCGAAAGAGAATGAATGAGGACAATTTCCTTCATCGGGTCTGATAAAAATGCAGGTAAGACGACGGCCCTTAATTATGTTTATAAGAAAATACTGGAGGAGAGTCCTTCAGGAAGAGAGATATGTATTACATCCATTGGTATCAACGGAGAAGATCTTGATTTTTTTGATGGCAGAGTAAAACCGAAAATTACCGTTCGTAAAGGGAGTTATTTTATTACCGCCCTTGAACATCTGGAAGAACATGACAATGCTTATGATGCCGTCCATCTCTTTTCAAAGGCACGGTTTTCTAAAGACTATAAACTTGGAAAATGCCGATATGATTTCGAGGCCGTTATTGAAGGGCCCAACAACAAGGAAGAAATTATGAGAATGAAAGGAGAGTTGAAATCGCTGTTTCCTCACGTTACACTTCTCCTTGACGGATCGGCTGATCGCCAGTTTCTTGCTCACCCCCATGTAAGTGATGCCTTCTACTTTGCACTGCTCATCACTCCAGGGAAGGAGCAGCTAGAAAAAGCGATGGACCTCCTCCTGCCTCTTTCCTTTCCTCTTTGTCGGTCGAAAGAAACAAGCTTAATCGAAAAGGAGAAAAAGGAAGAAACGAGATCGCTTCTCTTTGATGAAAAGGGGAAACTGCTCTATCATGGCAAGGAGATTCCTTTCCTCGATGAGAATTTAAAAGAGGCATGTAAGAAAGCAGGAGAGAGCAAGGGAATCCTCTACCTTAATGGAGCCCTGTCACCTTCACTTTTTTCATTCCTTGCTCCCATGGAAAATTTTGATGTCATTCTTGACAACCTTTTTCTTTACCAGAATGTGTCATCCGACAGTGCTACTAAGGAGGTCTTTCTACCCGACCTTTATCTCCTGCACCCCATTCAGGTACTTAATCTTTTTATTCGTATCGATGAAGGCCTCGGAGATGATGCCGGAAGAATTATTAACATTCTTCCTTTCCCTGCAGATGTTCCCCTTTGCAATCTCTTTAAAGATAATGAGATCAGTGTTCGGTTGCCCTGAATCAAAATATGAGAGAGAGAGTTAATGCCGAAAATTAAGCTCAATGAAAAAGAGGTTGAATATGTGAAGGCCCTGGCCGGAAATATTGCCGATGAGGTTCAGCAATTCATTTCAGATTATTCCTCTTTTTCTGTGGAACGAACAGTTTTGCGGCTATATGGTGTAAACGGTGTTGACACTTACGGGACGCCGCTTGTTAACCGTGTTATTGATATATTGCGTGAAAGTATGGAACTGAGTGAGGGTATTTCCAGACCCTTTGCAGCGGCCATGCTGCATACGGGCAAAGATGCGCAAAAGACGGCTCAACTTATCGAATCAGGGACAGTCTGTTTTAGTGGATTGAAAGATCTTAATGCCGGTGAAATTGAGAAAAAAGAGAAGGAACTGGCTCAAAGAGCCCTGGAAAAACTGGATGCCTCAAAGCAGCGAAAAGAGGAAAAGATTGAAAAAACAGGACTTCCCCGACAGCCCTGGCGTTATCTCATTGTTGCTACTGGGAATATTTACGAAGACAGGACACAGGCTGAAGCTGCCGCCTTTGCCGGTGCCGATATTATTGCCGTTATCCGCAGCACGGCCCAGTCGCTTCTTGACTATATTCCCTATGGCCCCACGACGGAAGGTTTCGGGGGGACTTATGCCACACAAGCCAATTTTAGAATCATGCGTGAAGCCCTGGACGAGGCTTCTGAAAAAGAGGGACGTTACATAAGGCTTGTTAATTATGCGTCGGGGCTTTGTATGGCCGAAATTGCCGCCTGTGCTGCATTGGAAGATCTCGATATTCTTCTTAACGACTCCATGTACGGAATACTTTTCAGGGATATCAACATGGAGCGAACCTTTATCGACCAATATTTCAGCCGCCTTATCTGTGGCCGCTCAAAGATCATTATCAATACGGGAGAAGATAATTATCTGACCACTTCTGATGCTATCGACAACGCCCATACCGTAACGGCCTCGCAACTTATTAATGAAGCCATGGCAAAAAGGGCGGGACTGACTGATGATCTGCTTGGCCTTGGCCATGCTTTCGAGATCGATCCAAAAATAGAAAACGCCTTTCTTTATGAGCTGGCCCATGCGCAACTTGCACGGGAATTGTTTCCCCATGCACCCATAAAGTATATGCCTCCCACCAAATACAAACGTACCGACATATTTTATTCCCATGCCATGGATACGCTTTTTAACCTGGCCTCAGTAACGACGGGGCAAGGCATTCATCTTTCCGGAATTTTAACGGAAGCCATCCATACGCCGCTTATGCAGGACCGCTTTAAATCGATTTCGAGCGTAAACTACGTTTTTAATATGGCCCGTTCATTGGGAGAAGAGATAGAATTTAAAGAGGACGGTTTTATTTCTAAAAGGGCGAGGCAGGTGCTCAATGAAACGGGCCGCTTTCTTGAGGAAATCAGCAATATCGGTTTGATGGAGGCTATTTCGAGAGGTATGTTTGCAGATATGAGCCGCATGAGAGACGGTGGAAAAGGACGTGACGGTGTTTTTAAAAAGGGGCCCGACTATTCGAATCCGGTTATGGGGATGTTGGAGGAAGGAATTTAGGATCAGGTCGGAGTATTTTGATTTTATTATGGTCTTTGCGAGTGAAAGGAAGCAATCTCAAACTTTTTTGGATTGCTGCGTCGGTCTGTTGACTTCCTCGCAATGACTGTTTCTCAGAGATTTCTTTTATAAGAGCATAAGCTATGTCAAAAAACATAATAAAACCCTACGGTGATACTCTCAACGACGGCATTGTTCAGCTCTCCTTTACGCTCCCTGTGGAAAACGGCCCCAGGGCCGTCAAGGCGGCCGAGCAGTATGCAGCCATGCTGAATGTTGAAGATATCTCCGTTGTTCATGCTGAAAAAATTGCGGAAAATTTTACCTGTTTCATTATTTATGCCAGGGCGAAACCGGGTCTTGACTATTCAAAAGTTAAAGCCCGGGAAGTAAAATTTGACCATATGGACTTTTATGAGATTAACGATCTCATAAAAAAAGAGATAGGGCGGCCTCTTAAAGTCGTAGGTGCAACCATAGGGAGCGATGCTCACACTGTCGGAATAGATGCTATTATGAATATGAAGGGATACAACCAGGATTACGGCCTTGAACGATACCCTGAGATTGAAGCTATTAACCTGGGTGCACAGGTTCCCTGTGAAAAACTTGTCAAAAAGGCGCTTGACCTTGATGCCGATGCCATACTGATATCGCAGACGGTGACCCAGAAGGAGAGCCATATAAGGAATTTTACGGGCCTTATCGATCTTCTGGAAGCGGAAAATTTAAGGAGCCGCTTTATTCTCCTGGCAGGTGGGGCAAAAATCAGTAATGAATTTGCCATTGAACTCGGTTATGACGCCGGTTTCGGGCCGGGTACCCTTCCTTCCCAGGTGGCGTCCTATCTGGTGACGAGAATGTTGCAGAAGAAAGAGTGAAAATTATAATAAAATCCCCCCTCACCCCCCTTTTCCAAAGGGGGGGATAGAGAAGTCCCCCTTTGGAAAAGGGGGATTTAGGGGGATTTTCGAGGAAAATGATAGATCATATTGATTAATTACGGAGAGAAATAATGGAAACACGATTCAAGGTAAGAATGAGCCAAAGTGACGTTCATTACGCCGGTGGACTCGTTGACGGTGCGCGCATATTGCAGCTCTTTGGTGATGCTGCAACGGAGTTGCTTATTGCCTATGACGGTGACGAGGGGCTTTTTCGGGCTTACAGCAGTGTAGACTTCCTGTTCCCTGTTTACGCAGGTGACTTTCTTGAAATCGTTGCAAGGATCACTTCTGTGGGCAATACTTCACGTGAAATGTCTTTTGAGGCCTGGAAGGTTATTTCGCCTTTGCCGGAAAAGGGTGAAACGGCAGCTCAGGTACTTGAGAATCCGCAGCTTGTCTGTAAAGCTGTGGGTACTTGTGTGACACCAAAAGAAAAGCAGAGAATCAGCCATGACGAATGATCCCTTGATTATTACCTGTGCCATTGTTGGTGCTGAAATGACGCGGCATGATACGCCTTATCTTCCCATTACTCCTGATGAACTGGCCTCAGCTGCCGCCGGTGCTGTTGAGGCGGGGGCTTCTATTATCCACCTTCACGTGCGCGACGAGGAGGGCAAACCGAGCCAGAGGACAGACATTTTCCGGGAGGTAACGGAAAAAATAAAAGAGCGCTGCCGCTGCATTATCCAATATTCCACGGGGGGTGCTGTGGGAACGCCTCTCGGGGAACGTTCTGCACCTCTTGAATTAAGGCCCCCTATGGCTTCTCTCTCAATGGGGACGATGAATTTCGGTGATGAGATTTTTGAAAACAGTGAAAAGACGATTCTTTCGCTGGCAGCCATAATGAAGGATAAGGGGATTATGCCCGAACTTGAAATATTCGATCTCGGTATGATGGAAACGATGTCACGTTTTGTGAAAAAAGACTGTTTACCGGAAAAATATCATATCCAGTTTGTTCTTGGTGTCCCCGGAGGCATGAGCGGTGACGTGAGAAATCTTGTTGCCCTTGTTGAAAGGCTTGATAGAGACCAGTCATGGTCCGTTGCAGGCATTGGCCGCTATGAACTTCCTCTTGCTGCTCATGCCATTGCCATGGGAGGGCATGTAAGGGTAGGGCTTGAAGATAATATCTATTACAGAAAGGGTGAGTTTGCCCGATCGAATGCACAGCTTGTAGAGCGGGTCGTGAGGATTGCTGAAGAACTGGACCGGTCTCTTGCAGATGTTAAAAAGGCACGAGATTTGCTAACACTTTAGAGGCATATTTATGGCTTTAGCATAAAGAAGTGGGTGGCAAAAAGAAGCTGGAGGCAACTATGAGCAATGAAGTGACCATACTTTTAGTCGATGATGTAAAGCTGACCCTGGAAATACAAAAAAACGCCCTGTCGAGGGCCGCCTGCCGGATCTTTACGGCAACCTCAGGTGATGAAGCGCTGGCAATAGTAAGCGAAGTTATGCCTGATCTTATTGTGCTCGATCTTTTCATGCCCGGCATGAAGGGTGATGAATGCTGCAAAGTACTTAAGGGCTTACCGGAATTTAAACATATTCCCATCATTATATCCACCATGTATGATAAGGGCGAAAGTGAAGAAAAACTCTGCCTCTCTTATGGTTGTGATGGTATTATCAGAAAGCCATTCAATCCGACAGAGTTTTTAAAAAAACTTGAATCCTATTTGAATATTACTATAAGGGAATATTCACGGACTCATGTATGTGTCAGGGTGGATTACCGTATTGGAGACAGGCGTTACGAAGGACACCTGCATGATATATCTGAAGGGGGACTTTTTATCGAATGCAGGGAACTCCTTGAAAAAGGCGCTCTCCTCATGCTTGAATTTCAGCTTCCCAATAATGATCTTTCTATCGAATGTGAAGCTAGTACTCATTCAATGTAATAAATTAGGATTCAGCCAGTCAGGAAGCGGTTAGCTGTTAGGCGCACGACCGCAGGACTGGCCGTAGCTAATTTAAGGGAGTGCAACAACACAGATGACCGCTTCCTGACTGGCCCGAAGGGAGCTTCACAAATCGGCCAATGCTGCGTTGCAGTCCTTGAAAAGGGAATAGCCATTCTCTTCGTACTGCGCCTTGCCTTGACCAATTTGTGAAACTCTGAATCCCAATTTATTATATTGAAGGAGTACTAGGGTAATGAGATCAGTGGAAAAAACGGAGGTAATGCAGGACCATATTGTAAGAGGTATGGGCGTACAGTTTACGGAAATCCCGGATCACATGAAGAGCGCCATAAAAAATTATGTGGAAAGGGTGGAATATGCTGAAGAGCCTGCGCTTTCCTCATGAGAAGTTAATATTTGACACTATGAATGAAAGGTTTTTCAATTGATGGAGGATGAAAAAAGAGAAAAGAAGCGGGAACCTGCTAAAATCCTTTTTGTAGAAGATGACAGATCGATTCGTGCTTTGATCAGATTAATATTCAGTAAAACGGAATATGAGATCGATATGGCTGAAAATGGCCTTGCCGGTGTTGAAATGTATAAAAAAGACAATTACAACATTGTATTGATGGATCTTAAAATGCCTGTCATGGACGGCCTTCAGGCAACGAGGGAAATAAGGAAACTGGAAAAGAAAGCAGGGAAAAGAAGAATTCCTGTGATTGCCCTGACAGCCCATGGAACAAGAAATGATCAAAAGTTGAGTGATGAAGCAGGATGTGATGATCATCTTATAAAACCTGTAAAAAAACAGGAACTTCTGGATATTATCGATAAATACTTGAAAAAATGAAATGTCATGTCCCCTTTGCCCTTCCCGAGAAAGCCGGCAAGGTGGAAATCCCGCTATTCTTATTCCCTTCTTTTTAGGCCGAAATATGATTTCCCTTTATTATTCCCGCGAAACAAGAAGGCTTCCTTTTTATCTGCTATAATTTAAATAAACGTTTTTTATATTCTGCTCCTGAATGATTAAGGCAAACCTTTAAAAGGTCTGAGGAGGAGTTATGTTTGTCGGTGAGATATGTAATCGCCAGGTATGCTTTGTAAATAAGCACAATACTGTTGTCGAGGCGGCCATGCTAATGCGGGATCATCATGTAGGAGCCCTTGTCGTTAGTGAAGAGCGGGAAGGTAAAACTCATCCTGTCGGGCTCATTACGGACCGTGATATTGTCGTGGAGATCATTGCCGAAGATTTGAGTGTAGAAAATCTTCTCGTTGGCGATGTAATGAGTTTCGATCTCATAACAATC
Organism: Deltaproteobacteria bacterium; assembly: GCA_029860075.1. Taxonomy (NCBI): domain Bacteria; kingdom Pseudomonadati; phylum Myxococcota; class Myxococcia; species Deltaproteobacteria bacterium. The sequence goes on from JAOUBX010000057.1 coordinate 28,073, forward strand.
AGGGAGAGTGACGGAATAAGCGAAGCGCTTAAATTAATGAAAGGGCATGGAATAAGAAGGCTCCCTGTTATGGGTGATGAAGGCGAACTGGTTGGGATTCTTGCTGTTGATGATCTGCTTGAACTTCTGGCTGAAGAGCTTGCCGACGTGAGTCAGTTAATAATAAGGGAGCAGGAAAGGGAGAGAGCTTCCCGGAAATAGCTTTTTGTCCCTATTTGGAGCCATTCTTTAACGGGGCTGTTATTGCAGATATGCAATGAGAAAAAATTATACTGCATGGCACAAATCACTTCTTTACGGCTTTGCCGGATCTTTTATATTAATTTTTCTTTCAATACCGCTTTACGCCGGGGAAATGAACCCTAAAAAAGAAGAAAGAAAAAAAGAGGGAGAGTCTTCCGCTGTTACACTCTTTTTGACGGGTGATGTAATGTCAGGGAGAGGTATCGATCAGGTACTTTCCCACCCGAGCCATCCCCGTATCTATGAGCCTTACGTAAGGGATGCCAGAACCTATACGGCGCTTGCAGAGGAGGTAAATGGTCCCATCAGCAGGCCTGTTGAGTGGGATTACATATGGGGCATTGCTCTTCGTGAGCTGGCACGGGAAAAACCGGACGTGAGGATTATTAACCTTGAAACAGCCCTTACGAAAAGCAACGAATACTGGCAGGGAAAGGGGATTAACTATCGTATGCATCCTGAAAATATCCCTCTTCTTCGGGTTGCAAATATTGATGTCGCTGTTTTGGCTAATAATCATATTCTTGATTGGGGCTACTCCGGCCTTAAAGAGTCATTAGAGACCCTGGGCAAGGCCGGGATAAGCCATGCCGGGGCGGGGATGGACCTGGATGAGGCTGAAAAGCCTGCTATTGTGGACCTTGGCAATAAAGGAAGGGTGCTTGTTTTTTCTTATGCCATGGAATCGAGTGGCGTCCCTTCATCTTGGGCTGCAAAGGAAAAACAAAGTGGCCTTAGCCTGCTTAATGATTTTTCAGCCAAAACGATAGACGAGATAGAAAAAAAAGTAAAAGAAGTGAGAGAAAAGGGGGATGTGGTTGTCCTTTCTCTTCACTGGGGTGGAAACTGGGGCTACCCTGTTTTAAAAAGTGAGAGAACATTTGTACATGGGCTTGTGGATAAAGGCATTGCAGATATTATACATGGTCATTCTTCTCATCATATAAAGGGAATAGAGGTTTATAAGGGCAAACTGATACTCTATGGCTGCGGTGATCTTATTAATGATTACGAGGGAATAGGTGGATATGAGGAATTCCGGGGTGACCTTGGCCTTATGTACTTTGCCACTGCAGACCAGGCAACGGGCAGACTTCTTTCACTGAAAATGAAGCCCGTTATGATGAGAAATTTCAGCTTAAAGGAGGTAAGCAGAAAGGACTTCAATTGGTTGAAGAATGTGCTGAACAGAGAAGGAACGCCGTTGGGAACCCGTGTTGAAGAGGACGGGGACAAAGGATTGCTGTTAAAATGGGAATGATTTATTGCATACGCGGCAGTTGCGGTAAAGGCAAGTTGATTCTTGACCTTTTTTATTTTTTATCGTAAGCAGGCTCTTATCAAAAGACGGGAAAGGATTATGTGGAAAATGGGGGCAGAAGTTTCAATAAAAAGAAAAAGAGGAGGAATATAAAGGACCATGGCCGCTGTTATTATCGGCGCAGGCCCGGCAGGTCTCTTCTCTGCCCTTGCCCTTGTCGAGAAAGGTGAAAAGGACATTGTCATTATCGAACAGGGTAGAGATCTCGATGAACGGATAAACTAAAAA
>JAOUBX010000058.1 GCA_029860075.1 Deltaproteobacteria bacterium
GCCGCTGGCACTACAGATAAAACGCTAATTGATAAACACTTTATGACTAAAATTAGAAATATAAACATTAAAGTTTCTCAGGCGCTAGTGATTTTTTTGCTGATTATTTGTGTGTTTTTTGGAGATGCTGCAAGTAAGGAATTGGACACGCCTGATAAGTCCACACCTAGTCGTTTTTGGGGTGAATGGAAAACAGAGGAAGGTGTATCTCCCAGGATATTTATATCATTTCATGAAAGTGGTTACAAAGTAACCATAAATGATAAGGCAATAGAGATGAAGTACAGTATGCTATCCAGTTTTACAACGCAGAGATTCTTTCAATTTCAAAATGAGAATATTGGACCTTATGGTGGCTGGAGTTATAGAGAGCTTGCTTTGGTATCAGGTATTATTTCTTCAAAAAAAGCGCTGTCTGGTTTTTACATTGAGCTCGATCATGATAAGAATGATGAAATAATCAGAGATTCAGTCATTCCTGTGACTCTATACCGTTTGGGACGGAAAAATTAAATCGAGTAATTAAAGCATTCGGGGGAAAAGGGGTTCTCTTAAGTTTCAAGAAGGGGAAAAAAGAATTTTCTTAAGTAATTGCCAAAAGAAAGGGTAAAACTTCTCAAAATGAAGGAGATTATATGTTAAAGCTTTCAATAATAGTTGGCATCATTAACGTTATCATTCTTACTCAATTGCATGCGCCCGCTTTTTCAGCAACATCTTATATTGACTCATCTGTTTGGGGGAGGTGGGAAACAAAACCAGATGACAAACCGGGTATTGTAATTGACATTAAGCGACATAAAAGAACAGAAGTAACGATAAATGGCGCTCATATCAAAATGGAGTATTCAGTAGTTGCAGGAGAGCACAACAATCTTTTGTTGGAGTTTTCTTACGTAGGGAAGCTAAAGGACCAATCAGAAGTTGAGCAAGTTATTTACTTAGTGGAGGGTAAAATTGGATCCGATTTTGTAATGACCGGTTTTTTTAATGATATTCTCATGAATATAGAAGGTGTTGAGCAACAATTTGATATACACCTGATAACACTTTATTTGACTAAGAGATACGGACCCAAAGAATAAAAAGAGAGGTTTGCCGGATTTTTAGCCTACTAATAAACAAGGAGCTCCTTTTTTCCTGTGCCCGCCAATTATGCTGGAGAAACAATGTTAAAAAAGAAGGTTTAGCCTGACTGCCGGTAATATAAATAACCTTTTATTCAAAGATGAAATATTCAGATGCGGCTTTCTGTTGATTAGACTTAAAAGTTACTGTAGTCTATCCTTTGCAGAAAACGCTTTTGATTTTATGTCAATTCAATGTAAGGGGAGGCACATTAAGTGAAAAAGATTCCGGCAATCATTTTACTTCTGGGGATAACTGCTTGTGGAACATATCCTGTAACGGTGGCGACTTCAAACATTACCAAACCTGTTATTGTTGGAAACGTACCAACCATAAACGGGAAACCTCAACAAGAATTCTCGAACAAGGAACAGGAGTTTTCACTCTCTGCTGAATTCTCTTTCGGTTCTCTTATGAATCACAGATTCATCAAAAGAGAAGCAACAAACAAGTTTGATGTGGGATTATTGCGTGTAGCTAACGGTGATGATGAGTCGGAACTCATTGTAATTGACAGTATCAGCTTTTTTGGAAAAAAATCGGAATCCCTCATCCTTCCTTTTTTGCTCAATTCCGACTATACTATCGGCCATCTTAATGGTGCGGTTTACAGAAAATAGAGGGGGGAAGCTTTATGACAAACAACTATGTGAAAATATTGTTATTACTATCAGGTCTTACTGTTCTTACCGGGTGCGGAGCAGGCGCCTGGGCCAGGCTGGACTTTGACGGTGTGAAATACCCTCTTTCCATGAGCGCATTTCTTTATGACCGCGATTATAAAGTGGTGGTAAAAGGCAAGGAGTTGGATGTAGTAGCCCAATTCAGATGTAACAAACGATTCTGGGGCCTCTTTTATAGCCTTATACCTCTTTCAAACGATAAGGAAATTGTTGCGGCAATCAACAGGGAAGTTGACAAGGCCGGCGGAGACGGCATAATCAATCTTTCCGTCACAGCAAGTAATTGCAAGTTTAATTCTTTCCCTGTAATTTCATTTGCACCCTTTATGCCGGGCTGTGTTGATTCAGTCGTAATGGGAGAAATAGTCAAATTAAAAGAAAAAGCGATAGTCAGCACTTCTCCGACGGCTAACTATCTCCCCAAAGAGAGAATAGGCAAGGCCCTGTCGGCTTTAACCTCACCCGATGAAGGATGAGAATAATGACAAAAATTTTAATAAAGAATAGAAGAATACTTATAACCTTCGGCGTTGCAGTCTTTCTGCTCTTCTTTTGTACTTCCTGCGCATCAAAAAGGGCTGTTCAACGCAGACCATTAACTGAAAAAGAGTCAAATGTCAAACTGGTTGGCGCTGAGCAGGAAATTACATTGCGCCTGAAAGAGGCATGCAAGCCCATTGGCAAAGTGGAAACGCTTAACAATGAATATGATATTGCAGTCCGGACAGCAACTCTTGGCGGCAATGTGGCACAAGTTCTTAACAGCATGCAAAAAGTCAGCGGCCACACCCCTTTAGGCATAATAAATCCAAATGCAGGAACTTTTTCTTATGATGTCCGTTTCTGGAAGTGCCCTTAAGTCCTTTAGAAGGCATGGCCTTTCTCCCTCCTATCTGTTAATAGCTTGATTCATTCCATAAAACGGCGCGTAAAAGGGAAGATCGCCTTTTTCCATAAGTTCTGTAAGGCATTAAATGTAAAAGAAGCATTGCTTTATTTTTATAAGGAGGACAGCATGTTCCCTTTAATTTCTGAAGGGCGGGCGGGGGTATGATTGAAGAAAAAAAGCGCTCCCTGATTTATTTAGCCAGTTGTATATCTATGATTATAACGACTTATCTGGCTTTAAGTCATACCAGGCGTCTTCTGTGGCGTGTTAAATCTGATGGACAGAAGGTGTACACTGACGGTTTTCATACATCACCTCATGGTGATGAGCAGATTTTTTTATCGATTGGCTTCTTTTTTTTTGCACCATTAATTGTAAAAATTTTTAGACTAAACAAGGCTTTGACCAAAGCCGACTATTTTATTTTTATCGTAACATGGTGCATTCAATTCTTTTATTTGCTGAGTTTAGCTGATTTTCATTCACTATATCTTACAATAATTTATGACAGTAACTTTATTTTATTTAGTTGGCTTGCAGTCTATATCGTTTCCGGTTTATTTATTTTAGAATTTTTAATTTCAAGAAAACAAAATAGAGAAATTCTTAATAAAAGGAACACGTCCGGATAGCACCAAGTTAAGCTAGTTTACTATTGATAAACAGCAGTAAACATAAAGGGAAAAGGATATAATCGGGCATGGAAAACGATACTCCTTAACTATGCTGGATATTTTTCAGGGAAGTGCAGCGGTCAGGACTTAGATTACAAAGATAACTGAACAAATGTATCCAGTCAATCCCAGGGAGCAACGTTTGAAAACTACTGATAAATATATTTTAGATTATTTCTTTATTCCAATAATACTAATACCAATCTATATATTACTATTTATTAATTATTTCGAAAATGATGCGGACCTGGATACTATCATAACTATAGTTCTTTTATTTTTTGCGCTACTTGCATATTCATATGAGGTAGGATATAAAAAATACTATTTAAGAGGCAAAAAAAAATATTTTCTAATAGTCTTTATTAGCCCTATAATTTTATCGGTTTTTGGTTTATTAATCGGAAAATGAATAGAATACTTTTATACAAGATAAATCAGTTCATCCTCTATGCTTTTACTATTGTGCCGGCACTGGTTTATTTTACAGAAAGTGTAAGTTATGGCGCTTCATCTGCAGATATTAAATTGCCGTTAAAAAAAGTTATAAGTGAGTCTATTGAGGACAGATACAGGGCGATATTAGAATTACATAAATTAGGGAAAAGGGCAATTCCTTACCTCATCAATGAAATTGATCAAAAGGGGAAAACATTTATTTCATTGAAAAACCCTAAGCTTTCTAACATTCATCCTGAAAGCCTTAAAGAAAACTACTGTGGTATAACCTATGCGTATATTGTTGAACTGATTCTGGCTAAAAAAGAATTTAAAGAAAGTAAAGATGGAGAAATTCTTTTCCCTTTAGGTAATTATGGGCCAAATTATGTCTATAGCTTTGGATTGATTTTAGATAAGGGAAGCCATGCGCCAACGCATGAAGATATGAAGAGAATTAAAGGAATTTACCAAGTATGGTGGGAAAACCATAAAAGCAGCTCCCTAGATATTTTAAGAGAAAAATGGCTGAATAATATTCGGCCCTTATCAAAGTCTTCGTATTTTTGGGAATAAAAAGGGGTAACCTCTTATCATCCATGATGTTGCGGTCTATGAAGGACTTTAATGGGTAAAGAAAGAGAAAAACATATATGGATTGAAGATGGTATCATTAATTACCAGGTTGGTGACAAATCCAAATGGTCAGTGCCTCTTGCCAACTTAGAAGTTGTTGGAGAATTCACTAATCCAAATGGCCCCTTGGTTGATGATTACTTCTTGGTCTTTGTTACACGACCGGAACACCACTGGAATGCAGCATCTTTCTATGCATCTGAAAGAGATGAGTTTTTAACCTGCCTGGGTGAAATACTTGGAAACAAACTAACATGTAGTCTCGCAAACTCAACTGTATATAATAGCCGGGTTATGTGGCCGTCTGAAATAGAAGGCAAACAGCTTTTCAATCTTGTACCAACAGAAGCTAAAGGGTTCTGGAAAAAAATAAAACATAGGCTAATCCCAAACTGCGATCTCATATTAGCTGCCGAGATAAGAGATTTTTTGAAATAACCAGGAGAGATGGGGGGAAGGAATTAAAAGAAAGAAAAAAAGGGGCTTAACATGGCGCCATTCGGATCTGTCCCTGTTATTTATTTCATTAACTGGATGTAAAGTGACTAAGGTAAAAAAATTTATCCATAAGATCGGTACCTATTCCTTTTTAATTAAGGCCATTTTTACCATTATCATACTTTTAACAACTGCTGTGGAGCTAAACAGTATGGAAAATAAACACTCTAAGTCAAAGAAAAAATACAACCGTTTAATAAAGGAAAAGAGCCCCTATCTTTTGCAGCATGCGCAAAATCCCGTCGACTGGTACCCCTGGGGTGAAGAGGCTTTTGAAAAGGCGAGGCGTGAGAATAAACCGGTTTTTCTCTCTATCGGATACTCTACCTGCCACTGGTGCCACGTAATGGCCCATGAGTCTTTTGATGACCCGGAAGTGGCAAAACGTATGAACGAGCTCTTTGTCTGCATCAAGGTAGATCGAGAGGAACGGCCCGATATAGACAATGTATACATGAACGTTGCTCAAATTATGACGGGCGGCGGTGGCTGGCCCCTGAATATTATCATGACGCCGGATAAAAAACCTTTCTTTGCGGGCACCTATATTCCGAAAGAAAGTCGTTACGGCCGAGTGGGAATGATGGGGCTTATGATGCAGGTTGAAGAACTCTGGACTGCTCGTCGGGATGAAGTCAACAGTCAGGCAGATATGATTACCAATATACTGGGTCAACTGGAGCAGGGAGAAGGAGGCCATGAGCTCTCCCAATCCCTTCTGCAGTTGACCTACAGGCAGCTTCTCGATTCTTTTGATAAGCAATATGGCGGTTTCGGTAATGCGCCAAAATTTCCGCGGCCTCATAACCTTTTCTTCCTTCTCCGCTACTGGAAAAGGACAGGCAATAAAATGTCCCTTCAAATGGTGGAAAATACCCTTGACGAAATGCGCCGTGGCGGGATTTATGACCATGTCGGGTTCGGCGTGCACCGCTACTCGACGGATGAGCGATGGCTTGTGCCCCATTTTGAGAAGATGTTATATGATCAGGCGCTCCTTGCCCTTGCCTATATTGAAGCCTACCAGGCTACCGGCCATGAGCGGCACAAAAAGACAGCAGAGGAAATTTTCACATATGTTCTGAGAGATATGACGTCGAAAGAAGGCGCCTTCTTTACAGCAGAAGATGCCGACAGCGAAGGGGAAGAAGGACTCTTTTATCTCTGGCATGAAGATGAAATAAAAAAGGTTCTCGGAAAAGAGGAAGCTGCCTTTATATCAAGAGTATTTAACGTAGAAAAGGCCGGCAACTACATCGACTCTGTAGAGAGAAAAAAAACGGCTAAAAATATTCTTCACCTGAAGAGCTCTCTTAGCGGCATTGCAAAAAAAGAAAAAATATCGGAAAAAGAGCTGGTAAAAAGGATTGAGGAATCAAGGATAAAACTTTTCAGCTTTCGTAAAAAAAGAATTCATCCCTACAAAGATGACAAAATTCTTACCGACTGGAACGGTCTCATGATTGCCGCCTTTGCCCGTGGAGCGCAGGCATTTGGCAATAATGAATACAAGCTGGCAGCAAAGAGAGCTTCCCGGTTTATCCTGAAAAATCTCAGGAAGAAAAATGGACGCCTTCTCCACAGGTACAGAGGTGGAGAAGCGGGAATTGAAGCAACGGTCGATGATTATGCCTTTCTTATTTTCGGTCTCATCGAACTATACCAGGCCGGTTATGAAGCAAGTTTCCTTAAAAATGCAATGGCGCTCCAGGAAGACATGAATGAATATTTTTGGGATGATAAAAAGGGTGGATTCTTCCTGACCGCTGATGATGGTGAAAAGCTTCTTTTAAGACCCAAAGAGATCTATGACGGCGCCCTGCCATCAGGCAATTCGCTTGCCATGTCAAATCTTCTCAGGCTGGCCCGCATGACCGGAAATAGCTCATTAGAAACTAAAGCGGCAAAACTTGGAGCAGCTTTTTCAAAAAAAATCAACAAATCGCCTTCCGCCTATACGCAGCTTTTGTCGGCCCTCGATTTTGCTGTGGGCCCTTCTTACGAGGTGGTTATTACGGGAAAAGCGGAAGATAAGCAAACAAAAGAAATGCTTGAGAGCCTGGAGAAAAACTTCTTGCCCAACAAAGTCGTTATATTTAAAGAGAGTTCGGAAAAAGCGCAGCATATAGTGAAACTGGCGCCTTTTACCAAACACTATAGCGGTATCGACGGCAAAACAACGGCCTATGTGTGCCAAAACTTTAGCTGTTCCCTGCCTGTTACTGATAAGGGGAAAATGCTGGAGTTGTTGAGAAAATAAACAATTTTGCACGAAACACAGACTATTATAGCGTCCCGGAACAATTAAAGAGACAGTACAATTGGCAGGAAAAGGAGAGCAGGGGTCTGCCCTTGCCTCTTCGATCTCCCTGGTAGTGAATAGAATAGAGGGTGTGAGTTTTAGTTGAACATCAAACTTCTAATTCGGATTTCCAGCATCTTTTTATGGTAAGCACATCAAAAATCAGCAAATTAGTTAATTCCATAAAAGCATTTTATATTCCGCCTCAAAAGCCCTTAAGTTCGGCGCAGAAAAAATCGGCTTTTATTCTTGCCTATACAGCAATTATATTAACAGCGCTGGAATATTTCGGCACGGTCCGTTTTTTTTCCGCTTATTTTCCAGACGCTGCCAGACAGCACCTGGGCCTTTATGCCCAACTCTGGTGGGCATTTTGCACGATCCTGCTTTTCCTTGCCCTTCCAATGGCAATTATCAAACTCTCTTATAAAGAGAAGCTTAGCGATTACGGGTGGAAGGTAAGCGTGAAACCGAGTCACCTCCTTCTCTATTTCCTCATGTTTGCCGCTGTCCTCCCTCTTGTATGGTTCGCTTCCAAAAGAGGCGATTTCCAGATGGTCTATCCCTTTTATAGAGGAGCGTACAGGGCCTCAATTCAGGAAATATTTATTTGGGAAACGGCCTACCTGGCCCAGTTTGTGGCGCTTGAGTTTTTTTTCCGCGGCTTCCTTGTCCTGGGATTGGAGCGTTCCATGGGGCGCCTGGCTGTCTGGGTTGCCGCCATCCCTTACTGTATGATCCACTACCACAAGCCCCCGCTGGAAGCCTTTGCAGCGATAGCGGCAGGAATCATACTCGGTGAACTGGCGCAACGGACAAGAACAATCATGGGGGGCGCAATAATACATATGGGGGTTGCCCTCTCTATGGATATGCTTGCGCTAAGCAGGTTCAGATGATCTCTGCCCCGGAAATCAGATCAAAAGATAAGTTTCACACAAAGAAGAATAAAGACATTCTCTGTAACCCTTTGATTCAAATGTTTTTTTGAATTAGGGGGTTAAGCTGTCAGGCTGGCAGCAGCCCCGGTTAATTCAGCCTTTCCAGGCTTTCCCTGGCATATTTTTTCAACTTTGGATAAATTGATTTCTTCGAAATCATCTGCAGGCTCTTTTTATACTTAGGCATTCCTGATGAACCGAGCGCCTTGGTAAGCCATGCAACGGCATCATGATGGAATTGCTCCACAATTGACACCATTGGTACTGTTTCATCACCATAATCATCTTCTTCATAATTATTTGGAATTTTATTAAATTCTTCGAGCAAAACATCATTAACAATGTCAAAAAACTTTTCATTCTTAATATATGCGTCTTTAATCTTTTTTGAAGCTATTATTTTAGGCATAGGCTGTTCTGACTTTAGCAGGACAATTAGATCAATCTCTTCCGGGGAAAAGCCCGCTTCAATATATTTAGGGTCCCGCCTCATTTCATTTTTTTTAATATTTCCATCCAGCATTTTAAGGCTTTTTACAGCATATTTCTTAAGTTTGCCATTCTCCGTATTGTTTGCCACCTCTTTAAGGCTACCCCTATATTTTTCATCCCCTGAAGATGCAAGAACTTTACAATACCATGCCAGTTCATCAATGTTTTGTTTTCCTGAAGACTCATTCCTGTATTCTTTGAGCAGAAGACTATTTACCAGTTCAAAAATTTGAGGTTCCTTTAAACGTGACCGGTAAATTTTCTTGGCAGCTTTTAATCTATCCCTGCCGGCGCCTGATTTTAACATTTCCATATACATTTCTGTTTCAGGTGAGCTTTCCGCCCAAAGGGATGATGGAACATAGCAAGTTAAATGAAGCAATAAAAATGACATAACAACATAGGCAATATAGACGGAATTTTTTTTCATTTTATTAATCCTCCATAATATATTTTTCAGATAGTTCTTGTGGGGCAATCCGGGCAGACAATTCATAATTAGCCAATAGCCTTCAATGATTTAACAAATACTCCCTGCTGGAGAAAAGATCCTCGTTCTCCTGATACAAGAAAAGGAACAATCGCCTCAATAAAGCTTCTGTCCCTCATCACTGTTGCCACAGCCGTCAGTCACCCATTGCCTCCCCCAGGGCCACTCCCTTAAAACTGACTTTATATTGAATGATTTGATACGTATATCACTACATATGAAAGCGGTCAAGCGCTTTTTCAATCACGGAAAAGTACAGTTTTGCGCAAAGGCGCCAGAAAAGCGAAGAAGAGCTTGGCTGCTTAGTCAGGGAGCAAGGAGGGGCAATTGGTCCCCTGCATAATACTGTTAGTAATTAGTCATTTTTGAAAAGTTTAATGGGGTGATGGGATGTAAAGTATGGATAAAGAAAGGGATGCCGGATAAGTGCAGATTAGGAGCGGAGCCTGGAATAAATGCAGTGTTCATAAATCCACCGGCACAGGCCATAAGAAATAGCACTTTTAATAATCTCATGCTATGATTGCCCTGCTTCGATTTCACTATTGCAAAAGGAGGTTATTATGAAAAGCTGGGTATTTCTCATGGGCGCCATATTTCTGGAAGTGGCCGGAACGACCTGCATGAAACTGTCAGAGGGTTTTAGCAGGCTTGTCCCTTCCCTTCTCATCTTCCTCTTTTACGGCTTTTCATTTACGGCCCTTACCTTTGCCCTGAAAAAAATCGATATCAGCATCGCCTATGCCGTCTGGTCAGGCATTGGAACCGCCGTCGTTGCCCTTATCGGATTTGCCTGGTTCAAGGAATCCATGACCCTCCTTAAAATTGTGAGCATTTGCCTTATTATAGCCGGTGTGGTTGGTCTTAACCTGAGCGGCGCCAAACAGTAGGAGAGCACGCCATGTTTCTTTTTAAAAAAACAGTTTCCCCTTTTTTTATGCCCCTCCCTTTCTCTCTTCTCGTCTCTTTCACAGGCCTTTACCTGTTATGGATGACATCAAAAAAGAAGGCAGGGAAAATATTAGTAACAGCAGGCATCCTTTTCACGGCAATATTCAGCTTTACACCTTTTGCCGATTTTCTTATTAAACCATTGGAAAAACAATACAGTCCCTACCATTCACAACGAAAGGATAACATCAAGTATGTCGTTGTTCTTGGGGGGGGACATATTTACGACATCTCTGTTCCGGCCTCCAGCAGGATCAGTTACCCGGCTATGATGCGGCTTGCTGAAGGAATAAAAATCTTTAATGAAATTCCGGGGAGCAAGCTGCTTCTTTCCGGCGGCGGCTCTAAAAGTCCCGACACGGATGCCGAAATAATGTTTACCATTGCACGCTCATTGGGAGTAAAGAAAGAGAGGATTATTATAGAGTCAAAATCGAAAGACACAAAAGATCAGGCTCGAATTATAAGAAATATGGTAAAAAATGCCCCCTTTGTTCTCGTCACATCTGCCGCACACATGAAGCGCTCTGTAGCCCTCTTTAACAAGATGGGCATGAAGCCCATTACCGCTCCCACCGATTATTTGGCCAGAGATGACGGGAGACCGAAAGGCTTTGGTTATTTAGTGCCTTCAAGCAATGCCGTTGCCAGAGTTGAAAGCGCCGTTCATGAATACCTGGGTATTATATGGGCGAAGCTGAGGGGGCAGGTTTAGTAGTGACACCCGGCAATAAGATGGCCCTTGAATATCAAGGGCCACCTGCATAACCATAATTCCATTGAGCATATTCTGCCCGCTGGAACCAAATGCAGCAATTTTATCTTTACTAATCTGTCTCTTTTGTTGATAATAGAATTATTTAGTACCTAAAACAACATCCTGGGGGTTACGATGGAAAAGAAAATGGAAAACTTAAACAAACTCCTTACGGCAGCAGCCGGCAAACTCGATAAATCGGCAGCGCTCATAACGGAACTTGATCTGGACAAGAAAAACAACCGTGAGAGGATTGCAGAAGCATTGGCAAACATCTTCCAGATTCAGCATCAGATTTACGAACTCAAACCGGAGCTCAAACCTGACTATCTAAAGCGTGACGCATCCCCGGCAGAGAGGAAATCCGGCGCCATATCATAAGACCAGATACACTCAGCGCCAGTCACGCCTTTCTCAGCACAGGAGTCTATCGGCCTGCCTTCACTTCTATTTTCCAAAACATCCACCCCTTACAGCCTTTGGTATTTTTTCCACAGTCTTTCTTCTGCCTTATTAGGCTAACTTTTCTATCCAGTGAAACAGACGAAAGGGATTAGTCTTTAAAATTATCAATTCAACATTTGACATTTCAACGATAATATATATATTGTTTTCTTTATAGAATTTCCGGGAAGAATGATAGATGAAGCTAAACCACTTTACAGTGAAACATACAGGATTAAAGGGAACTGAAAGACCTCCCCACTTGTGAAATATCATTAACTTACTTTTCTTGTTATCCCCCTAAAGTCTGAAATGAGAGAAAGCAATGATCATCGGGACAGCAGGACATATAGACCACGGCAAAACGTCACTTATCCGGGTGCTTACCGGTATTGATACGGACCGGCTCAAGGAAGAGAAGAAGCGGGGCATGTCTATCGATATCGGTTTTGCCTATCTTGATCTGCCGGGCAATCTGAGAGCGGGCATTGTCGATGTGCCGGGGCATGAAAACTTCATTCGAAATATGCTGGCCGGTATCCAGGGAATAGATATTGTCCTTTTTGTGGTGGCAGCTGATGACGGGGTCATGCCGCAGACGAGGGAGCATCTCGACATTATCGACCTGCTGGGCATCACAAAAGGAATTGCCGTCATTACCAAGACCGACCTTGTCAATAACCAACGGACCAAAGAAGTAATTAACGATGTCAGGAAGCTTCTCAGGGGCCGAAGCATAGAGTCGGCGCCGATTATTCCCTTTTCAGCAAAAAGCGGTGAAGGTAAGGAAGAAATTAATAAACACCTTGAAAGAGAATCCCAAAGGCTGGAAAGCCTTAAAGAAAAAGCCTTTTTCAGGATGCCCGTAGACAGGTCTTTCACCATTAAAGGGATTGGAACGGTAGTGACGGGAACAGTTATTTCCGGCGCTGCTGCGGAAGGTGGGAAGGTGTGCCTCTTTCCGGTGGGGAAAGCGCTTAGAATCAGGCACATCGAATCACATGGCAAAGACCGGAAAACCCTGAAGGCAGGCATGAGAGGCGCCATTAATCTTCCCGGTATTGATAAATCAGAAATCAAACGGGGTGACGTGCTCACCTCACCGGAGCTGGGAAAAACGACACAATGGTTTGACGCCACATTTACCGGGGCGCCCTTCAACAACAGGGAGATAACCTCCGGTGAGAGGGTGCATCTCCATATGGGAACGGCCGACATCATTGCAAACGTCTATCCCCTGGGAAAGAAAAAGCTTACTCCCAATGAAAAGGGGCGCATCACCCTCAAACTTTCAAGGCCCCTTCTTGTTATGAGGGGTGACAGGTTCATTATAAGAGACTATTCCGCCCAAAAAACGCTTGGCGGCGGTCAGGTTCTTAATCCTTTCAGACCGCACCTGAAGAAGAGAGAACTGACCGGCTATTTTGATCTTCTCGAAAGCAACAATCCTGTAAAAATTGCCCCATTCCTGCTCAATAAAAGGGGAGGCTCCATGGCGGCAGGGGAACTCGCCGAAATACTCAACCTCCCCGAAAAATTACTCATCCCTCTCCTTGAAAAAAATAGCCTTTTCAGGCTTTCAGGAGAAAACCTTATTCTCGAAAAGAGCCTGGAGGACCTTGAAAAAAGCATCATTAATGTTCTTGAAAAATTTCATGATGACGAACCCTCGCAGCAGGGGATGGAAGCGGAAACGCTTCTTCAAAAAGTTTCCGCAATACCAATGCGCACGCTTTTTAAGGAAGTGACGGAAAATCTCCTCAAAAAAGGGACCATTGAAAAAACCGGCGACAGGGTCAGTCTAAAGGGAAGAGGTCGCAAACTATCCCCCTTTGAGTTGGAAAATCGAAAAAAAGTGCTTGCCACCGTGGAGGACAAAGGCTACCAGACGGCAAGTGAATCCTATATTACAGGCCACGATAAAAATCTAAAGGCCTGTCTTGCCGCTATGGCAAAAGAGGGGCTTGTCCTGCAAATATCGAAAGATAATTTCCTGGCAAAAGAACCGTTTGAGACTGCAAAAGAAAAGCTCCTCACCCATTTCAATACAAAAGAGACCATCAGCATTATCGAATACAAAAATATCCTCAATACGGGAAGGAAGGGAGCCATACTCATACTGGAGTATTTTGACAAAACCCACCTGACAGTGAGGAAGGGGGATGAAAGAGTGCTGTTTAAAAAGTAAGGAATTTTGACTTCCCCCTTTGTAAAGGGGGAGTAAGGGGGCTTTGTAACAACAATACATACTGGAAAAACATGCCCGGCTTCTGATCATAAATATTATATTTTATCAGTGAAAATCTATTCCTCATTAATCAAACCGTCACTACCTTGATCTCAGAAGGCACTTTTTTCCCATCAATACTATCCCAGGTCTTTTCAGACATGATGGCCACATCATAGAACCCGTCTCTAAATTCATTAATAACGCTATGTGAAAAACCGATCTCTTTTTCGAGGAATTTTACCCTGATATTTTTAACGCCCTCCCCTTTAAGACGGCCCGAAATAGCGGAAATCTCCTCACCGTAGCTCTGCTTTTTATGGTCAAACCAGCTTTCCCGTTTCTTTCTGTTGGCCTCATCCAGGGCATGTTCATCGGCCTCCTTGTCTGCGCCGCCATGTTCACACCACTGCATGGGAGGATGATCAATTACCTTGAGGATACTGACGTCATCAAGGGGCTCGCTCTTATTCATTTCGGCAATTTTATCAATACCGGCGTCGGGATACCCCTTCTCCTCACAAACCAGAATGACTCTCTTACCCATTGTGTTACCTCCTCTTTTTTTTGCTAAAGTCCCAAAAAATGAATGGCCAGACCGGAAAGGCAAATAGAAGCGCCGGCCATGGAATGGCTGTATTTTTCAAAACGGCCGAGATTGAGAAACTTAATGCCGAAAGACGACACAAGAACAAAGGCACACATGGTAACAATGGTAACGGCGCCAAAAACAAATGTCACCCAGACAACACCGAGATAGCTGCTTTTTGCGGCAGGATAAATGAGCAGAGGAATAAGGGGCTCGCAGGGACCGAGGATGAAGACTGTAAAAAGCACCCAGGGCGTAAGGTTACTTTTTTCCTGAGTATGGGCATGAACATGGTCCTTATGGTGATGATGATAGTGGCTGTGGTGAATACCGTTTTCATGGCTGTGAAAATGGTTGTGAGGTACTTTCCTGACCGCTTTTCTAAGGCCCCATACAAAATAGATGAGGCCGAAGGTAATGAGCAGCCATGCGGCAACAATCCCGCGAAAAGATTCTATTTCAATCAGCCCGTCGACTGCCAGACCAAGGCTAATACCTATAAGGCCAAGAATAACCGAACCGGCCACATGCCCGGCGCCGCAAAGAAAGGTTATCATTGCAGTTTTTACAATGGACCATCTCCTGGCCTTCGCCATAACGACAAAAGGAAGATAGTGATCGGGGCCAAGCAGGGTATGCAAAAAAGCAATGGATGCTGCCGTGAAGGAAAGGATAATTATTTCATCTGGCATAGGGTTTATTCACTCCCGGAGGTTATACATGAATAGTATCCCCTTAATTTATCATTGTCAAGGCAAGCTCAATGCCTCTGCCTTTGAAGATTATACCATTTTCATGTAGAATAAATCTGGTAAGCAGCCGGAATAGAGAAAAGGGAAATAATGGCCCGCAAATTCAATCCTTCCAACAAAGATGCAGTGGAGAGTGAAGAGAGGAAAAGCTTTTATGATCTCCATGCTCTGCTGAAATGGTTTGCCATCGGCAAGGGGATGACTGTTGCCGATATGGGTTGTGGAACAGGTTACTGCACGGTTCCGCTGGCGGCCCTCGTTGGTGAAGAGGGGGCCGTCTTCGCCTGTGACCTCTCGGAAGAAGTGCTTGACGTGCTGAGAAATAAAATTGACCGTTGGAATATTGAAAATATTATTCCCCTTCGCTCTGAAGAAAACCACTTTCCTCTTAATAATAATTCGCTCGATTTCATCCTTCTTTCCCTCATCTTTCATGAACTCCAGTCGCCTGCCGATTTTCTTTCGGAGGTTAAGCGTGTTCTCAAAAAAGAAGGCAGGATCGGCATTGTCGACTGGGACAGATCGGACAATCCCCATAAGAAAGATCCAGGCCCCCCCCAGCAAGAAAGGATTTCCCTCGAAAATGTAAAAAAGATTCTTCTTGAAAATGATCTCGGCATAGCCAGGGAAAAAAAATTAGGCAACTGGCACTACGCTATCCTTTCCGGTAAAAATGAAGAACTCATCAGGGAAAAGATTGTGAAAGTCGGAGAAAAGATGGTGTCAGAGCTGCTTTGCCTTAGTGAAAAGGAGATGAGAAGCGCCTCGCTGGCAGAGAGATTCAATGCCGTTAAAGCGGAGACGGTTGTTGAAATTCTTAATGAATTTTGCACTAAGGCATCGGAAAAAAAAGGCCCTTACGTTGAAATAATGAATAACTGTATCGATATGGAGAAAATGAGAGAGGTATTGGGCCTTGAAAAAATGAGCAATATATATGTTGCTGCCAAAACCCTGGGCTATGACAATGTAGTGAGACTGCTGATGAATCCGCCGCCAAAAGGAAAAAAATACAGCGAATTTGATTTCGTCGAAGGGCAGGTAACCCATGATATTACGTTGGGAGAAAAAAGGAGTCTTGCCAAGGGAATCGACAAGGATACGCTGGACCGCATCATCTACGATGAAGATCCCATTGTCATAAAAAACCTGCTTTCAAATCCAAGAATTACGGAACGGGACGTTCTGAAAATAGCCTCGAAAAGGCCCATTAAACCGGAAATACTGAAGGTGATTTTTGAATCGAAAAAGTGGCTCTCACGATATGTGGTAAAAAGGGCCCTTCTTTTAAATCCTTTTACTCCCACGGGAATTGCGCTGGGCCTTGTAAACTTCATGCATTATAAGGATCTCAAGCTCATCGGCTCCAGCAAATACCTGCACCATGAACTGCAGGATTCCGCCAGAGACCTGCTTGAAAAAAACTACTAAAAAAGGGACTGTCAGGCTTCTTCTTTTTTCTCTTCCGTCTCTTTTTTAGCGTCCTGAACCTCTTCTTTTTTCTCAGGCGTTACATCGATAGCGTCATCGCCCGAAGTCGCCTTCTTGAAACTTTTGATTCCCCGTCCCAGACCTTCTCCGATTTCAGGAAGCTTTCCTGCGCCGAAGATAATGAGAATAATCACCAGGATGATGATCAGTTCAGGCATCCCTATACCAAACATGTGTTCCTCCTTAATGAATGCATAGGTGGTATTTTCCTTTATTTACCATAGCATGTCAATGAAAAAGCCTTCATTAAAAGGCCACAAAATCGAGTAAAATGCAGGAGGGAGAACCGTAATCACCACCAATATTTGTAAACTCTACGCCTCCCCTGACCAGTGGCCCGACGGCAAAATGCGTATGCCCTGAAAAAGCCTTTATTTTTTTACTTGCATCCCTGTATTTAAAAATCTTCTCCCCTAATAATGCCGTGCCTGAAAAAGCATTGAGAAAGTTTGACTTTTCATTCTTCTTTTCCTGGTGGCCGTTCATTTCAACAATGGGCACCGTGTGTGTTGCAACAAGAATGTTCTCACACCTTTCAAGGGCCTCTTTATATCGTTCTTCAAAAGCCTGGCAAATTATCTGGCAGGCCTCTTTATCTCCATACTTCCATTGAATATAATTAGCATCATTCCAGACGGGAGAAGAATGACCTGGAGGCGTTTTTGACTCATAGTGAGCATTTTTCACCGCCATGCCGTTAACGGTCAAACCCTTCGTTGCCAGCGAGTAGTCGTAATGGCCCATTGTCCCCACAACGGCCAGATTATCGAGGTAGAGATTTTCCGCATCGAGATAAGTAACACCACATTCATTGGCAACATTTTTCAGGGTGTTGGAATAGATTTCCCAGGAATCACCCGATCCGGAATCCGAGCCCGTGGTCCAGATGTCATGGCTTCCGGCACAAAAGGCAATCTTCTCCAGGGGAAGTTTTTTTATTTCCCCGAAAAGCCGCCTGTGATTTAATCCCATGTCCCGAACTGAAAGATGGACCGTCTCCGCCACATCACCACAGATGACAATCGCCTCAGCGGGAAGAAGAGAAGACAAACGGCGAATGAACTCCAGAGTCCTTTTATCATGGCCGGGGGAAATGCCATAATGAAGGTCTGCCGTAACAATTATCTTCACTCCTTACTCCCTCACAAGAAATGGCGCTCCCAGCCCTCGCCCCGCCACAAGCCTGATTATTTTTTCAGCCTTTGCAAAGCCATTGAGGGGCCCTATTCTCACCCTGTAGAAGCGCCTTCCTTCATGGTGGAAGTTCGTAATAAGGGCGCTGCCGAATTCTTTTGTGAGATCCCTCTTCAACTTCAAGGCGTTATCCCTCACCGTAAAAGCACCCACCTGCACAAAAAAACTTCCGGAACGGTAGTCACTCTTTACCAGGTGATCCCCTTTTTTACTTCCAAGGGCAACAATCTTTACCCTCGTCGTCCCCAAATCTTCAATTCCGATCTCTTTGGCCGCGCTATAGGAAAGGTCGATAATTCTCTCCCTTACAAAGGGGCCTCTGTCATTGATCCTGACTACCGTTTCCCTGCCGTCATCGAGGCGGGTCACTTTTACATAAGTATTCATAGGAAGGGTTTTATGAGCTGCCGTCATGGCATACATATCGTAGACTTCCCCGTTAGAAGTCTTTTTGCCATGAAAGTCCCGGCCATACCAGGAAGCAAGGCCTGTTTCTTCAAAACCATAAGAGGAGGCAACCGGCGTGTACCATTTACCGTCTATCTTATAGGGTTTTTGCGTTCCCTTTCTCACCTTGTATTCCGGCGGCGATGCAGAAGCACAGCCACAGGAAAAGAGAATAAGCGCTATCATTAACAAAAGTTTATCTTGCATGGCCCCCTCCATCGATCAATAATACTTTAAACAACCTGCTACTCGATGACAATGAAAATCGAAGCGCTTTCGTCATTATTGACTGCATGGAACCTCTCTGATATAGTTGAATATCCGCAAAATAAACAAACGAGGATATATGTCTGAAACAAAACTCACCCATTTTGACGAATCGGGCCGCGCAAAAATGGTCGATGTATCGAACAAGAGTATAACAACCAGAGAAGCGGTTGCAACAGGCGCTATCTTCATGAAACCCGAAACCCTCGCTCTCATCGAAAGCGGCAATATAAAAAAAGGAGACGTTCTCGCCGTTGCCCAGGTAGCGGGTATTATGGGAGCAAAAAAAACATCTCATATTATTCCCATGTGCCACCCCCTTATGCTGACAGGCGTCAGCATCGCTTTTGACATCAGTGAGTCTCCCGACAAAAGAGGCCTTAGAAAAATAGACATTTCGGCAACGGTAAAAACCAAAGGGCAAACAGGCGTCGAAATGGAGGCATTAACAGCCGTATCGACGGCAGCCCTCACTATTTACGACATGTGTAAAGCCGCCGATAAGGATATGATCATCGGCGAGACTGCCCTTCTTTCCAAAAGAGGAGGGAAAAGCGGCACATACATAAGGGGAGGAAACAAGTGAAGGTAACGATAAAACTATTTGCAAACCTCAAGGATCTTGCAGGAACATCGGAAGTGGAAATGGATTTGCAGGAGGGAACAAAAATTAATGACTTTATGCAGGTGATCTGCGGCAAGTTTCCTTCCCTCAAGGATATTATAGAAACAAGAAAGATCTTTATATCCATCAACCAGGAGATGGCAGGAAAAGAAGACAGTTTAAACGAAGGGGATGAGGTAGGACTTCTCCCCCCTTTTTCGGGAGGATGATATGGTAAGAATTCAAAAGGAAGATTTTTCCATTGATAAAGAGGTAAAAAACATTCTCAAAAGCTCTAAAAGCATTGGAGGTGTTGCTACCTTTCTTGGCACGGCAA
This sequence comes from Deltaproteobacteria bacterium, assembly GCA_029860075.1. NCBI lineage: Bacteria > Pseudomonadati > Myxococcota > Myxococcia > Deltaproteobacteria bacterium. Next base: position 19,232 of record JAOUBX010000058.1, read on the forward strand.
GGGATATTTCCAAAGGCAGGGACATCGAGATCATCTCCTTTGAGCATTATCACGGCATGGCCGAAAAGAAGCTCAAAGAATTAAGAGACGAAATTCTCGATAATTACGACATTATCGATCTATCCATCGTCCATCGGGTGGGAGATGTGAGACCCGGCGACAACATCGTTCTCATTGTTGCAGCAGCAAGGCACAGGGCCGAGGCCTTCGACGCCTGCAGGTCATGCATTGATGAACTGAAAAGGGTGGTTCCTATCTGGAAAAAAGAGATCACCACAGAGGGGGATTACTGGGTAGAGGAACATCCCTGATATGGCAGAAAAAATCCCAATTGTTACCTTTATCGGTAAATCAAACAGCGGCAAAACAACACTTCTCGTCAAAATAATCCCGGAACTGAAAAAAAGGGGCTATCGCATTGCCACCATAAAACATTCTCACCACAATGTAAACATCGACAAAAAAGGGAAAGATTCCTGGAAACATAAGGAGGCCGGCTCAGAAACAGTTATCCTCATGTCGGGAAAAACAGTCTCCATGGTCCGTGAGTACGAGGAAGAACCCCAGGTTGAATTCATTAGGGATCGCTTCATCGACAGTGTCGACATTGTATTGGCAGAAGGTTTTAAGTGGACGGATGTTCCCAAAATATGGGTATTCAGGAAAGAGAACTCCTCCACTATTATCAGGAAAGATGAAAGTCTCATTGCCGTCGTATCCGATGATGAAACGGACCTGGGCGTTCCCTGGATACATATTGACGACATAAGCAAGGTAGCCGATTTTGTGGAGGAGAAGTTTTTGAAACGGTAAGGCCTTTTTTTTAACCCTGCAAAAGATAATTAGACACAGATATACACTGATTCCTTATGATTAACACTGATTAATCTCTCTTTTAAAATCATAAATAAGCAGTGTCAAAAAATTCATCATAACATGACCCAATGTTTGACAACGTAACAGGCATCGTCCTTGCCGGTGGGGAAAGCAGGCGCATGGGGCAACCCAAGGCGGCCATCGATGTGGAAGGCACACCACTTCTAAAAAAGAGTGTACAGCTCTTCAAGGAACTATTTCCCAGGGTTATTGCCATTTCAAAAAAAACGGGGTCTTTCGGCAACGTCGGTTGCGAGGAATCGGGCGACCTCTTTCCCGGTATGGGCCCCATGGTGGGAATTTTAACGGCCTTTAAAATTACTGCCTCTGATTACCTCTTTGTTGCCGCCTGCGACATGCCCTTTCTTAACAGGAAGGTCATCGAGCTGATCGTAGAGGAGGGACAGGGATACGACGTTGCCCTTCCTAAAATCGGAGGTAAGGGCGACCCCCTGCACGCTCTGTACAGCAAAAACTGTTACCACAAAATGCTCTCATTCATGGAGAAGGGAGGACGAAGCCTGAACCGCTTTATTAATGCTCTTCATAGGGAAAGTGTCAGATATATAGGGGAAGAAGAGATAAAAAAAGTCGATCCCCATGCCCTCTCCCTTTTCAACATGAATACGCCCGAAGAACTCGAAAAGGCAAAGCAACTGATAAAGGGTGGTAAATAATGCTCGAATTTTTCCTCTGGGCAGGAGCAATTCTCTGGATCATCTTTTTTATCAACCTCACCATCAACCTCCTTATAGCCCCAAACCTCGAAGAATACACTGCCCGGCTTCCGGAAAAACCGCCAAAAGTTTCCATTGTCGTTCCTGCAAGAAATGAGGAACGATACATCTATCAGGCAGTCACCTCCTTTTGCAGCCAGGATTATCCCGATTATGAAGTGATCGTTGTCGATGACGGCTCGACTGACGCCACTCCGGCCTTACTGGAAGAACTTACCCGTAAATTTTCCCATCTGAAAGTTATTAAAGGCGAAGAGCCGCCACCGGGCTGGCTTGGCAAACCCAATACCCTGGAAAGAGGCAGAAAAGAGGCCGGGGGAGAGTGGTTCCTCTTTGTCGATGCTGATGTTATCTACGATCCTCAACTACTCTCAAAAACGATGAGCCACACGCTGCACGAGAAAGCAGACATGATGTTTTTGGGCCCCACCTTTTTGACGAAAGGTATTCTGGAAGCAACCCTCATGTCGACGCTCTACTTTCTCGCCACCGCTGCTTACCCAATGTACCTCACCGTTATTTCAAAAAGCCGCCGTTTTGCCGCAGGAAGCGGCTGTTTCAACCTTATCAGCAGAAAAGCGCTTGAGGCCAGCGGCGCCTTTGAATCCCTGAAAAGTGAGGTCATTGATGACCTGGGACTTGGTTATAAGGTAAAGGGGGCCGGTTTCAGGCAGACAAGCGCCCGATCAGGAAAAATGATACAAATACGAATGTATGAAGGAGCAAGGGAAACCATTAAGGGTTTTACAAAAAACATGTACCCCATGATGAAGCGCCATCCCGTCCTCTTCGGCCTGCCCGTAATCGGCGGCATACTCATTACCTTTCTTCCTTACTACGGATTCTTTTCCACTCTGCTCACAGGCAACCTCTCCCTTCCTGCCGCCATATCCCTTTTGCTCATGCATATTGTCTTCTTCCGGCAAGCCACCGTTTTTCACCAGCCCCGGATTATCACTTTTTTAAATCCTGTGAGAGAGCTTGGCTGGTGGTGGATATTCTTCCGGTCTATGGCTGTCTATTACAGTCAGGGGATTGTCTGGCGGGGGAGACGTTTTGAAAAGTAGCAGGGCAAACTCTGAACATCCCAAATTAAGTGGTTCTTCTCTAAAGGTTGGTAAAGACCGCAAAATATCATGGCAACCGTTGTTGACAGGGTTTAGACCCTGAATTAAAAAATCCCTTAAACAACCACCCCTTAATCCCTTTATGCCCTTTGGGTGCTCCTTATCAAGGAGGGGAGATGTGATTGTACAAGAGATCGCTCTTTCGCCAATTACCGATTAAAGCAAAAAAAGCCCTCTCAGTCTAATTAAAGCCAGGCAAGCAATTGCATAACAAAATGCAGCAAAGATCTGCAGGCTGTTAAATCCGAAGTTTAAGGCAATAAGCATGGCAAGGACTGAACTGATAACGGAAAAGGAACCGTTTATGCACCATGCCCAGGGAATGAGTCTCTCCTCACTTTTGCCAATAAGCCACATGCCCGTGGGAAAGGGAATTCCCATAAAAATACCGAGCGGTGCCAGCAGAAAAAAGGTCATCACATATTTGCCGCCCAGGGAAAAAACAGCCATAACTTCTACCGCCTTTGGAAGTACAAAGAGATAGAAAAGAACAAGCAAGGCCAGCAAAAGAATAATTCCTGCTGAATATTTCCTGATAATCTCAAAGCGCCCTGACAGGTAACTTCCCACCCCCGTTGAAATGAGAAGGGAAAAGAGTACTGCTGAAATAGCATAGACGCCTTCACCAAGTACGGGAATCAGCCTCTGGATGAGGGCAATCTCGACAAACATAAAAGCGATCCCTATGGCGGCAAAATAAAGAGCAAGCGGAAAAAGTCCAGGTATTTTTTCTCTTCCCTTCTTCATAAATATGAGCGGCGTCACAATAAGAATAAAACTCGCTATGGCGGATTGAATGAGTATCCAGGGTAATAGATAGCCTCCCTCAATGAGGACACCCCATTTTTTACCGACACTTTCGTAGGTCTCCTTCATCCTCGTCATTTTAAAGGTGTGGCCGAAAAAGGGCCTGTCATCTCTTGCAGGAGCAACATTAAAAAGATAGTTTTTATAAAGGTCCCCTCGCAATCCTTTATCAAAGATCTGCACAAAAAGCCTGTAGTAGAGGGGTTCATGAAAACGATTATTCATATTAGCCTCCCCCTCTTTCATACCTGCATACCAGACAAGATCAAAAGATTCCTCATGAGAGAATTTTTTAATTGCCTTAATGTCCTCCTCCAGGAACCCCCCTTTTTTCACAAGTATGGTCATTACTCCCCAGCTTCTAACAGCTGCAATCGAGTTATCGGCATGACTGATCCCCCTTTCCTCCAGGGCAGTCACAATGGTTGAAAAAAGTTTAACTTCCTGTCTCGGCGGGGGGAGAAGGTAGAGGCTAAAAGCCAGAATACCATCATCCTTAAGGTAAAGCATGTAATCCTTGATCGCTTCAACGGTAAGCCTGTAATCCTCCTGCAGCCCCAGAATTCCCGATGAGGATGAACCCAGTGTACCTGTCAGGGGAACCTGTATAATATCGAACTTGAGATCCAGTCCTTTGAGGATATTTCTCGCCGGTCCGTAAATAATATTTGCTTCTTTGTAAATATGACCGCTGAAAGGCGCCAGAGAGCCTGTCATTGCCTCAATGATTATACTGCTGTTTTCTGATCCTGTTACACTGGACGCCCCGTTTTGAAGTGCCGACAGCAATTCCATCCCTCCGCCGGCATCGACAACAAATACATGCCCTCCCTCGGCAATTTTGTAAGGTAAGGATGATGGAAGATGAGAGAGGAAGGAGAGATTACCCTTCCTGTCGCTTACCGTCATGAGCCCTCCCCCGTTTAACGTAAAACCCATCTGCTTGGGCAGAGGGGAAGTGTAATTGAGGCTGATTCCCGGCGCCGCTCTGACAACAGGGCTTTCGACAATATCTATCTCCCCTGCCGGGGAAAATATTCTGTCCAGACGTTTTGCACCGGGAAACTTAAGTATGGAAGATATTTCCCTGTAGGGCGAAAGTTTAAGTTCCAGTAAATCATAGGGAGAAAACATCATCGACAAGAGGATTAATAATGAAAATAGGGGAAACAAAGCATTCCTAATGCTCCACCTCTTTATAAAAAGAAAAGCTGATGAAAGTGCCAGCAGGGAAGAAATAATAACAGCCCTTTCTCCACCGTAAAAACTTAATACCCCAAGAATAACCAGGCAGCCCGTTCCCGCACCGGCGAGATCGGAAAAATATATACGGTGTACATTAGCGCTTTCAGCCCTGATAGCTGCCGATATGATCATGCCTGATAAAATAAAAGGGAGAGAGAGAATGAGATATTGATAAAAGATTTTTATAAACTCACCCTTGTCCCAGGCGGCCTTAACAGGATCGAAGAGGATATGGTTTGACAGGATAAAAGAGAGGACGGAAAGGATGGCAAAAAGGGAGGCCAGAACCGAAAGAAGAGTAGAGGTTTCCATCTTTTCACTCCCTTTCCAGAGAAAAAGAATGGAACCACCGGCGCCAATCCCGAGAAGGGCAATACTTAATACCATAAAGGCAAAATGATATCCCTGGGAAAGGGAAAAAAGTCGTGTCAGCCCTATTTCGTAAGTGAGGGTCGCCGTAGAAATAAGGTAGATAGCCAGGTAGGTTTGCAACTTATGAGTTTTCGTCATAAGTTAGATTATAGATGACAACAAAGGAGGAGCAAGAAAAAAGGGAGAAGAAGCTAGCCCATATCCCCCCATATATACTGCATCATTGAAATAACCGCAAAACCTGCCGTTTCCGTTCTTAAAAGCCTGTTGCCAAGAGTAAGTGGGATAAAACCGGCATTTTTTGCTTTCTCAACTTCTTCCGGGGAGAAGCCCCCTTCTGGACCGATGAGGAGGAACGCTTTTTTGAAGGATTTTTCCGAAAGTTCTTTTAGTCCCTGTTTATCTTCCGACTCCCAGGGGATGATTTTTAATACATCTTTATCATCTATTTGAGAAAGCTTGATAAACAGTTCATCTATGGATATCACTTCATCGATGGGTGGAATAAAGGTCCTTCCACATTGCCTTGCCGCTTCAAGGGCCAGCTTTTCCCACCTTTTAATCTTTTCTCTCCCTTCCCTGCTGTCAGGACGGGAAATAGCACGGGATGATACAAAAGGAATAAAACCTTTCACACCCAACTCGGTTGCTTTCTGTACGATGAGGTCCATCTTTTTGCTCTTTGGTAAGGCCTGGCAAAGAATAATTTCCAGCGGCGATTCACGGTTTGGCTCGTCTACGCTGTCAACGGTAAGAAGAACACTCTTTTTTTCAATGGCCTTGATAATGCAATGATATTCCAGACTGTCTAAACTGGAGAGGATAACTCTGTCTTCTTCCTTAAGGCGAAGGACTCTGGCTACATACTTGCTCTCTTCACCGGTGAGCCTCACCTCGGCGCCGGCTTTCATTTTTTTAATATTCCCTGCAAATACACGGCAACTCATTTTCTAAACATGAGGGCACTCCAGTCCCCTTCCTCCAACTGTTTTTCCAGTTTAACGCCCTCCCCTTCATAGGCATCGATTACCATCCGGGCCTTTGTCGTCAGTATACCCGAAAGAATAATCCTTCCCCCTTCCCTGGTCCTGCCCACCAGTGAACAGCACATATCAATCAAGTCTTCAGCAAGAATATTAGCGACAACAATATTGTATGTCTCTTCAACGTCTTCCAGAGCTATGGTTGATACGGTAACAATATTCTCAACATGATTTAAGCCAATATTCTCTCCGGCCACCCGCACTGAATCGTCATGATTATCTATGCCGAATACCGAAGCTGCTCCCAGCTTTGCTGCAGCTATGGCAAGAATGCCCGAACCTGTCCCCACATCGAAAACAGATTCACCCCCTTTAATCACTTCATCGAGCAGCCTGATACACATTCTCGTGCTCTCATGGGAACCCGTACCAAAGGCCATACCGGGGTCTATCTCGACAATGAGCTGATTATCCGCTTTCTCGTATGCTTCCCATGTCGGTTTGATAACAATTCTGTCGGAAACAAGGGTGGGTTTAAAAAAACGTCTCCACTCCTGCCACTCATCTTCACTGGTTTCCCTCACCTGGACTTCTTCAATTTCTGAAGAAGGAAAGATATTACCAAGAGAGGCAATAAAGCCTTTAAAGGCTTTTACCTGCACTAATGTCGTCTCATCAGTTCCGTAAAAATAACCCTTAATGAGTGGTTTGGCAGGAACAGGATCACCTTTTTCACCGAGCGTGTCTTCCACACTCCCCGTAGAGCCGAGTTCTGTAAGCTGGTTTTCTACAATCTCCGCCAGCACTTCAGGCACCCTGACTAAAACTTCAATCCATTTTTCTTTCATTTTTATCCTTGATTATAAATGTATGTGAGGCAGATTATATCAGGAGGTGGGCGCAAGGGCCAATCATTTGTCCATAGGAGCTTATCCAGCTCGCAGGATGGGTGAAAGGTCGTGTAACCCATCACTTAATCGATATTTTTTGATGGGTTTCGTTGCATTGCACCCATTCTACACTTTCTGAAAGAAGCAACCCTTGCTATACACACAAACGCATGTTATCATGCACATAAACACCGAAAAGGAGGCACAAGCAATGTCAAGGACAAACATTGATCTTGCAGATGACCTTGTCGCAGAGGGTTTAAGCCTTACCAAGCTTAAAACGAAAAAAGAGCTTGTAAACTATGCCCTGGAAGAACTCATCAAAAGGGAAAGACGGAAAGGTATTCTGGAGATCGAAGGTAAGATCGAGTGGGAAGGAAACCTCGATGAAATGAGGAAAAGCAGGGTATGATTGTCATTGATACAAGCGTCTGGATTGATTTCTTAACAGGCGCTGAATCAGCGCATCGTCATGAACTGCACAGGCTTATAGAAACGGGACAGGACATAGGCCTTACCGAAGTCTCCCTTACCGAAGTCTCCCTTACCGAAATCCTTCAAGGAATCAAGTCGGATACTCTTTTTAATAAAACCAAAAATTACCTCATCGATTTTCCCATTCTTCGCCCTAAAAGCATTGAAACATACATAGAGAGCGCCATCATTTACAAGAAATGCAGACGCAAGGGAAAGACTGTCAGAAGTACCATTGACTGTTTAATATCAGCCATTACAAGTGAACATGACGCATCACTTTTCCACAAGGACAGGGATTTTCATCATATTGCCCAATACACCGCACTTCGGCTTTATGACATCTGAAAGGCATATGAAAGCTTTTAAATCGAACCTTAACTCTCTTTCCCCTTATTCAAAAGCGCTTCAGAAACCTGGATAGTCGTATCCTCCAGTAAACTGACAAGAAATATCAACCCTTCCCTGCTTTGCCTGCTAAAAGCCACCTCCCCCGAATTGCAGGCTTGAAATTCCCGCAAAAAGCTCAAAATAAAACTAACTCTCTGCAAAGCATCGATGGGATCATCCTCTTCATTAAAAAGTGGGTTTATCCTCTTCATTGTTACCCCTCCCTCAATAATATAATTGTCAGTATTTAGTTTGACCGTCATTGAAATTATCTTTCAGCCCTTCCCGCGCGCCCGAACGCAGTGACAAAGTACTCTTGGGGTGAAGCGGCCCCAAAAAAGTTTTTGCCCTTACTCTGCGCCTCTGCGCGAAACCATTCATTGCCCTTATTTCTGTCTTTTTCCCTAATTTCCGGTTTTTTCCGTGGTAAGAATAATCTTTTAGTCCTTCCCGCGGAGCGGCTAAAAAAGCTTTTGCTCTTCCTCTGTGTTCCCTGCGCGCTTTTATGCCTTGCGGTCGCTGTGACGAAAAGCCCTTTCTCTGCGTCTCTGTACCCGCAGGGCATAAACTATTCTGCGCGAAACCATTCCTTGCCCTTATTTTTACCTTTTTCCGTAATTTCCGGTTTTATCCGTGGTAAGAATAATCTTTTAGCCCTTCCCGCGTAGCGGCCAAAAAAAAAGTTTTTGCCCTTCCTCTGCGTCCCTGCGCCTCTGCGCGAAACCATTCCTTGACCTTTTCCCGTAATTTCCGGTTTTATCCGTGGTAAGAATAATCTTTTAGTCCTTCCCGCATAGCGGCCAAAAAAAAGTTTTTGCCCTTCCTCTGCGTCCCTGCGCCTCTGCGCGAAACCATTCCTTGACCTTTTCCGTAATTTCCGGCTTTATCCGTGGTAAGAATAATCTTTTAGTCCTTCCCGCGGAGCGGCTAAAAAAAGATTCTTTGTCGCTTTACTTCAAAATTGACAGCTTGCATCATCGCTTTTGATGTTATATGATTCGAAATTAGTTTGAATAAAAAAAGAGGCCCCGCCTCCACATACTCCGCGCCAACGGTATCAGTTTTATCGGGACCCCTTTTGCTTGGGCCGGGAAGAGAGGTTTTTCTATTTCCCTTCCTTCTTTGGCCTCAAGTTTTCAGATTCCTGGATTATCAGAAAAAAGTCCAGTATGGTGCAAATCGCTATTTGTACCTCGCGGCGGAGAGGGCTCTTGGGCATAGCGCTTATTTCATGATCGAGCGCCCGGATGGTGGGCAAATATTTTTTGACTATCATCGTTCCACCGCAATTGAATGATTAAGAGCTTATGCAGAAAGGAAGTAATTGGGACCGGCGGCCTTTTAGATCAGGCAATCCAATAGGCGTTTCAATTTAAAGAGTCACTGGCCCCAACTATCCCTATTTCCATTTCAGACTGATTTTGAGTGGTGAAAATGTGTATCCGGGATAAATCATAATTGTAGCTCGCTACAATGTCAAGACTTAATTTGTTGATTTCTACAATTTATTATGGAAAAGTTTAAAAGTACACCTTTCGGAGAAAGACTTCAAATAGCTATAGACGAGCTATATGCCGGTAAGAAAAGCCATTTTGCAAAGGCTCTGGGCATTGATCCCTCCTTTGTAGGGAGCTGGATCAACACAGGTAGTTTGCCAAGTGGCGAAAAGCTTGAATTGATAGCTGGCAAGACAGTAATCAACCTGAACTGGCTCCTAACCGGAAAGGGCGAGAAATATATTAAGCAAAAACCAGCGGAGAACGCTGAGGAGACAGTCAAAGACCTCACACCCACCGAGATAAATGAACTCGTAGCTAATCTTAATCAACTTCCCGCCGCAGCGAGGGACGCACTTTTCGCACAGGCGAAAACATTGGCCCAAGCCTTTAATAAAGCGTATAAGGAATCCACCGAAGTTGATGACGGGGAGTAGTCAGGGATAGCTGTCCCCAATTACCTGAAATATACCGATGAACCTTGTAAGGCTGATTTATTCAGAAAATTTATAGCTACAAATAATCAGAAGTGAAACACCTTTTTTTATAAACAATAAATAGTTTCAATCTCTAACGGGGGAAATCGTGGGGGAAAAGAAAGCGAGAATTTTAAAGGCCCATCATCCGATAATCGGATGATGGGCCTTTTTTAGTAACTTAGAAATAATTTTCTAACCTTGTTTGGTAGAAATGATTTTGTGAAGACACTTATACGGCTTGGCCGGGTTTTTAAGGAAGAGCAGCAGGAGCACGATAAACTGTTCCAGGACAACCTGTTAAGGGCTGACCTCTCTTCTCTTACTGAATGATATAAATAAAACTTCATAAGTACATTTTTTTGTAGATATGCGTAAAAGAACATGTTGATTATATGATGAAAATCAAATGAATTTATCAATATTATTTACAAAAAATATTTTGACTGTTAAATTGGATAAAAACTTTAGACTAACTTGTTGAACTCAACCGCTTACGCGGGAAAAAGACTCCAAACCTTCCCTTCTTGAATACAGGTGATAGTCTCTCTAATTTGACTGCTTCCCTATGGGTGTTACCTTTTTCTTA
>JAOUBX010000059.1 GCA_029860075.1 Deltaproteobacteria bacterium
AAGCTAAAATCTGTTTGCAATCCCCATAGAGATAGAGTATAGATGTAACATTAAATCCAGCGGCTAAGTTCAACCTCATTTTATCTGTTAATGCCGCTGGCACTACAGATAAAACGCTAATTGTTATACAGTTTTGCAGGAAATGCAGTAAAAGAATACTGGGAAGAACTTGCACTGTTTAATGAAACACAAGAAAAACTAAAAAGTAACAAAATAAAATTCGAAGCGGGAAAAGCAGAAGTAGGTGAAACATATATTGTCGTAATTGGTGAATCTCTTAATAAAAAACATATGGGGCTTTATGGTTATATGAGAGATACAACACCATTTCTAACAAAGATAGATGAAAATGGCGGGTTATTAAAATTCAATAATGTTTTCTCGGCTCACACACATACAACGTCTGTGTTATCCCTCTCTCTCACGGAAGCTAATCAGCACAACAAAAATAATTATTATAATTCACTTTCAATTATCAATATTTTGAACAAAGCGAATATAGATACATACTGGGTTACAAACCAAGTTCTTCATGGTGTATGGGATAATCTTGTTTCCGTAATTGCTCACCAAACCGATCACTTGGTAGCGTTAAACCGCTCAATGGGTAAGCGAACTACAACACAAGAGTACGATGGTGCCGTAATCAGTGAAATTGATAAGATTCTGTCTAAAGATAGTAAGCATAGCAGAGTTATTTTTGTTCACTTAATGGGGAGTCATGGAGATTATTGCTCAAGATATCCAGATAAGTATCGGAGGTTTTCTGGAGAACTGGCCATCTCAGAATTTGGAAAACTAGCTATATCAAAAAATATAAATAAAAACATTAACTGCTATGACAACAGTGTTTTATATAATGATCATGTAGTTAGTTCAATAATAAAGTCATTAGAAAATAAAAATGGTGTTAATGGGTTGTTGTATTTTTCTGATCATGCTGATGACGTTTTTGGGAAATTAGGGCATAATGCAGCAAATTTCACATATGATATGACGCGAATTCCATTAATTATGTGGTTTTCTGAGCAATATAAATCTAGATATCAAGATAAATACAGCGCACTTAAGGGTCATGAAAATGCACTTTTTTCCAACGATGATATCTACGATACTTTAGTTGGTGTGTTCAATATTGATACTGAAAGATATCAAGCGGTCAATGATTTGGCATCACCACAGTATTTCCTCGAAAAGCATAACGCCTATACAATGCATGGAGAAATCCTATACACCAGTAAGTCTAATTACCTTTTTCAGCAGACAATAAATATCAAAAGTTTAAAGGATAATAAGCTTGCCTTGCGAGTTATACCGCATAGAGTTAATTCAATTGGAAAACTAATGGATTCCTGGTCCAATGGGTATAGAGCATTTGAGATAGATGTGCTATATGGTGTTGATGGTCAGGATCATTTTGTGGTTGGACATAACCATGGTGATATGAGCGGGATGTCATTTGAGCAATTATTTAACTCAATCCCTTCTTTAGAAATAGAAAAAATATGGATGGATTTAAAAAATCTTACTCAAGAAAACTATAAACAAGTACTAGATAGGTTGAATTATTTAGACAGTCAGTATTCGCTTAAAGAGAAATTAATAATTGAATCTGAAACAAGCGGAAGTTTATTTAGCAATTTCAATGAAGAAGGCTGGCATATTTCGTACTATTTGCCAACAAAAATAATTATGAAGTATTTTGATGAAAATAAAATAAATGAAATGGAAGAGTTGGCCAAAAGCATATCTGAGCAAAGTGTTATTCAAAGACTCTCAGCTGTCTCATTTGACAATAGATTATATCCGTTTGTTAAAGATTACCTGGAACCATTATTGGCTGACGAAATTGTATATCACACATGGGATTTGTCAGTAAAATTATATGATTATGACCTTAATACAAAACTGTATGAAAAGAGCTACTATAATGATGAGCGGGTTAAAACAATTCTATTGCCTTACAAATCGCCGTTTCATCTTTAACAAAGCGTATAACAAGGTTAATTAACACGGATAAATTACGGCGTTGTTTCTTTTGCGTATTCGCTGCGCTCATTCAGTATTGTATCAAATGAATATGGATATAAAGGAAGTGAAATTGCCACCTTTATAGGAAAAGACCCATCTATCATTACAAGGCATCTGAAAGAGAAAAAAGAGCTGGAAAAGGAAGTTGAAGAAGTGATAAATTCTTTATCAAAGAGATGGGAAAGTCAATAGTCAAGTCTGACCCCTTCTTGTGTGACGACGAGCCATCCTTTCACAACCTCACTCAAAAAACCGTTGCCAATGAGACGTTCACGATGTGTTCTGCTTATATCAGATGAACGAGCAATTCCATCGTCCTGCGCCTTTTGCAATACTTCAAGTGAAGCTGCGAGCCTTTCAGCCGATTTTGTCATAAATGTCTTTCTTCTATGTTTTTATGATGTTGTACCACTGTGTTTTTGTGTTGTCAAGCAACTATGTTATTTTGCTGTAGTTCAGTCTCTTGCAGGGGTAAAAAGGGGTTAAAAAATCCAGTAAATCCTTCCCAAAATTGAAAACAAAGTTTGATCCACCATCGTTTCCAGATGGAGACTATTAAGAAAGCCCTAACAGGATTGAAGTTCCACCTTTCGGAGCTAACAATCACATTAAACCCTCTTCGGATTTTCTCTGCCGCCCTATAAAGAAATACCAGCCCAGCCCTGATACGCCACTTACACCAATTGCCGTATAAATTGCCGGCATGGGATTCTCTATGGTGCTGACAGAACCGGCATAGGTAGCGATAGCTGCGTAGGTTAAGCTGTTAAGGCTCCAGCCGATGGTGAAAATGGAGAGAGACATGCCGCTTAAACCGCTTAAACATGCAGTCACTTCCGGTAGAATAGGTGTAGCGCGGCAAATGAGCAACATAAAAAGTCCATGTCGTTGAAACAGTTGCTGCATTTCATCTACTTTCCTTTTTTCCGCTATTCGATGAAGCAGCCGGGGCCCCACTTTCCTGCTGATAAAGTATCCGCTATACCCCGCAATTAACAGTCCCGCAGTGACAGAAAAAAAGCCGTAAGCAAAACCCAAAAAATAACCGGCAATGATAGAAACGGTTAGCGTCGGTATGGCGATAAAGAGATCGGCAAATAGAAAGGCCACCACAATAAAGCTCAGCGACCAGGGTGAAACCTCACTGATATAGTGTAATACATTTTTAATATCATTGACTGTGACAATCTCTAAGGAGTTCAGTATCAAAAAGGTGGAAGCAAAAAAGGTGGCAAGCGTTAAAGCAGTGAATATCAGTAATTTCATGTCATACCTCAAAAATATTTCATGGTGATTGTTTGCGGTTGCTTCTTATATGTGATGTGCGCCTTATCAAATGCCGGTGGTCCAAATCGAATTCGCGCGCCATTGGAAAAACCCATACCGTCACGGGGAATAAAACCGGTCCAGTTTTTTGTTACCTTTCCATCTTTGTTTTCGTCATGAAGAACTTTTAGCGCAAATCGTTTATCCTGCGGGACCTGTATCTCAACTTTTATCTGGGCGGCAGTCGGTTGAAATATAAATCTTTCTTTTGATTTCTCGTGGTTTTTTGGAAATCCCTCTTCATAGAATAGAAAGACGATAAGCTGTCCGCCCCGCTCTTTCTTGATGTTTTTTATGGTGACTTCGAATGCTGTCTCAGACATGGATGAATCCTCCGCGTAAAGGGCGCTTGAACTAAATATGATCAAGACTATTAGAATGGTTCTGCAAATCATTTTTGCTCCTAATGTTTTTTAAGAATATTTTGCGCTATGGCCGGTGATATTCGCGAAAGCAGGGGGAGCCATTTTGCCTTGCCAACATAGATTTCCTCTTTATCTCTTTTTAAGCCGTCAATGATTGCCCCTGCTGCTGCTTTGGCTGAAATTTTTCCTGATCCGCGACCCTCGGTCATGGGCGTGTCAACGAGGGGTAAAATTACTTCATGAACTGAAACAACCGTCTCTTCGAGCTGATAACGCAGTGACTGTGAAAAGCTGTGCAGGGCGGCCTTGGTGGCGCAATAGATGGCCGAGCTGCTTTTGGGATAAAGAGCAAGGCCCGATGAGATGTTAACGATGGCGCTCGGTTTGTGCCGCATCAATAGAGGCAACAGCAGGCTTGTTAACCAGGCGACAGCGGTGAAATTTACCGTAATCTCTTTTTCTATTGAATGGAAATCAAAGTTCCCTTCGATAAATTTTGGTGTGCATTGAATGGCTGCGTTGTTAATGAGGATGTCCGGATTTAAGTCTTCCTTTTTGAGTCTAGCAACCAGCTCTGTTACCGATGTTTGCTCTGTCAGGTCACAGGTGAGAGCGATCATCTCCGGTCTGTTGCTTTGTGCTGAACGTGAAGCTATAATAATCCTGTTTCCGGCTTGAACCAGTTCTTCGGCCAGGCATCGGCCGATACCGGAACTGCCGCCCGTAATAAGAATAGTGCGCTTTTCAAGTTTCATTATTTCCCTCCTTTAGTGTGTTAGTCTAAAGGATGCAGTGAAGGAAATAATTAACCGGGGTTAACTTTATGGAAAAAAATAATTCAGGCAGTCTGCTTGACCTGCCCCTGACGGAGGCGCAGAAAAAAAAGTTGAACAGTTGCATGAGTGAAGTCCGGCACGCAAAAGGTGATGTGGTTTTCTCTCAAGGTGACTTGATAAGTAATCTCTATATTCTGCGTTCAGGCCTGATTAAGCTGGTTTACTATACCTGGGAAGGCAAAGAGCTGATTAAGTCCTTCATTCAGGAAGGCGATCTCTTTGGCTCGCTGGTGAGTCAACTGAATAGGGGCGGTTCCACTTTTTCCGCCCTCTGTATTGAAGAATCCTGCCTGCAGATACTACCTTACAGCGCACTTGAATCACTGGTTGAAGAGAGTCCTGAGGCGCAGCAATTTGCAATCAACTTCTTTCGTGAACTTGCTTTAAAAAAAGAGACACGAGAGTATGAGTTTCTGTGCCTCTCTGTGGAGGCACGTTATCACAAGTTTATGACTGATTATCCCGAACTGACGGAACGTATCGCCCAGCAGGATCTTGCCCGTTATCTGGGCATTACACCAATTGCATTAAGCCGTATAAAACACCGTCAGACCGGGGCAGGCCCCCAGTGATTACCCTGAATTTACAGAGTTTCTTGTAAAGGAGGGGATAGAGTCTATTTCTTTAAATCCCGATTCAGTCATGAGGGTGACTTTGAAGGTGTTGGAGTTGGAGAAAAAAGGGGGGGGAGTCGCAGCAGGGGGCAAAATTTAAAAGCCAAATCATAAGGCCCTAAAATTTTTTTGTTCTTCCGCGAAGCGGCCATAAATTTTGTTTTCTCCCTGCGCCCCCGCGACTCTGCGCGATATAATCTTTTTCTACTCTTCTCTTTTCCGTGTGCTTCCGGCTCTATCCGTGGTTAAAAAATCTTTTGCCCTTCCGCGAAGCGGCCCAAACTCCTTAAATCTCTCTTTCTCAGCGCCCCTGCGTCTCTGCGCGAAATAATCTTTTTAAAATCCCTGTCCCTTTAACTCTCTGTGTTCTCAGTGTCCTCTGTGGCTAATTTCTTTTTATATTCTTCCTTTATGCGGAGATGAAACTTTTCATCGAGAACCTCACACTTTGCCTGCAGTTCTTCAATCATATTTATAATCCCCTGACCCAATCCCCATAAGGTACTGATAGCGATGTCAATTCTCTGATGTTCTTTAGGGTTGGGATGATAAGTCAAGATGTGCGTATAAAGGGTAAATTGGTCACAGATTGCCGCAATAATAGCCAGGTCTTCTCCCAGCACGTCGTAATCAGAAAGCAAGATAAAGTCTTGTTCCCCCTTTTCATGGGCCGCCACTCTTTTCTTAAAATACTTCATCATTTTGCCACCTCCTTATATTATCCCTGAATTTTTGATATATTTATCCATTGACCCCATGAGGCCTGTGAGATAGAATCGAAAATTGCTTTATTAGCTGAGTTAATCAACATTTATCGGTGATTTAACATTTGTCATGCCCGAAGTTATTAATCGGGCATCCATTTTTTTTAAAACCTGGATTCCCGCTAAAACAATGCGGGAATGACAATCTTGAAGTTGTTATAACTGTAGTTTCTTAAGAGACTGCTTAAAAAGAAATATATCTAAAGCGATATGCAAAGTCAATATAAATATCGCTTTAGATAGAAAGAATTTTATGGAAAAGACATTTAGAGATAGAGTATTAGAGAAGCTTGGCAATCGGAAGCCTACACCTTGGGGCTTGTCAATAGGCCTTACCTTAGGTGCAATCAACAGAATTTTCAATCAAGGCGTTGTTCCCAGGGCTGATCATCTCATTAAAATATCGGATGCTTTAGGTGTTTCAATTAACTGGCTTCTGACAGGGGAGGAAGTTTCTCCTAAATACGTTAGCTGTGGTGAAACACCGATAGTTGATGAAAAACTTGTTGACCTCTTTCATGCCCTGCCGGAAGACAGCCAACTGGGCCTTGTCGGTATGCTCGGCACTTATGTAAGCGTCTTGAAAGATGATGATGTTCAGAAGGCTTATGAGAGTTTTAAACTTAGTTTTATGAAAGAAGCACAGAAAAGAAAGTAACGCTATTTGTTATAGGAGAAAATATGTTTTTTCGTAAAAAGAAATGGAGTAAATGCCCAGGTTGCTTTGAGCGACACCTTCAACGGAGGTGCGAAAATGTTCTATTTCCGATAGAAAGAAGAAGTGCATCAGAACAAGAAATAGAGGAAGCTCGCCAAAGAGACAGAGAAGAACAAGATAACTTTAATAATAAATTATCTAACTTCGCAGAGAGAACTTCAAATTTGGAAGAAGTCGAAGTAAGTAAAATTTCTGACCTACTTCAGGATTTACAGACTTTAATCGAAGAAGCGGCATCAATAGGAGGTGACGCTTGGGAAAAAGTTCCTTCTCTGGAAAACGTTGAGGAAAATTTGATGAACCATCTTAATGAAGTGCTCCCTGAAGGAAAAGACCTTCTTGAGAGAGCGCAATCACTCTCGCACATCGAAAGAGTTCCTTTTTTGGCACAAAGAAAAAGGCTAAATTCTCCCATTCCGAAGGATGAAGAGATAGCAACATTGTTGTCAGAAGATTTATCTACAATAGCTGTAATCGGAAGCATAAGCAGAAATATGACTGACTTTAAACCATCGACAGCTGATATAGAAGACCAACTGAGCAAGGCCGTTCATCAGGGCTTTAGTAAAAAAAATGTACAAAAAATTATCAAAGCTTGGAACGAGATTTGATAAGTCCTATAACAAAGCGCTGCAATGGGACTTGCTGACACGGCGTTTGATTTGAATATGTCGGCTTTTAAAATCTTTAATTTAATCCAGAGGCTTTGCCCTTAACTCGCAAGCCCCTGAGCTGGGGCGTTATATTTGACAAAACCATGAAAAAACTTTAATTTTTACGGGAGGTCAAAGTGAATTTTGAAGAATTAAATAATGAAATAAGTGACATTCAGCGAGACAGACCCAAGCAAGTGGCGTTGCTTTCTGAATATATTTTAAATCAGAAAAAAATATTTAATCCAAGTAAAGCACTTGCAGGTGGGCAACTATATGAAGAATATATAAAATTAAAAGAGGGAAATGACTTACTACCCAACATCCCCCAAAGCTCCTTTATTGTCTACCTTTCTATAGCTTCAAACTCAGCTGACTCTAAAATTAATTGTGAGGGTAAAAGGCAAGGTTATTATATTGACCGTCTTTTTGAAAAAATAGAAGAATCTACAATCAAAGCAAAAGAAAGTGATCAACAATCAATTGAACAGGAACAAGAAGAACAGAAAGAAGCCAAAGAAAAAGGTTATCTTTTGGAGAAAGATCTATATCCTTTTCTTGAAAAATGGCTGTTTCAAATCGACAATGAAAGAGTATCCGATATTTCAGCTAATCGTAAGCATAAAAAAGAAGGGAGATGGGCCAATCCAGATTTAGTAGGCTTAAAAATCGACAATCTGTTTGGTGCAACGGAGGTTGAAATAACAACGATAGAAGCTAAATTGACGTTAGACAATTGGGAACAAAATATTTTCGAAGCAATAGCACATACAATTTTCTCGAACAGGTCTTATTTTGCTTTCGTTCATTCTGAAGGCCATGTAAATAAAATTCCTCCAGATTTAAAACATTATGCAGAAAGATTCAAGGTTGGCATCTTGATAATTGCTCTTGATCCTAATGATTATTTAAAAGTAAAAAAGAAAGAAAAATTTGCATTAACCGATGAAAACCATAAGTTTTTAGAGTATTCTCCGGCACCATATAATTCACCTCACGTAAAATTCAAAAAAAGGTTTTTAGAAGGGCTAGAAATCCGTGAGCCAGCAGATTTGTTTCGCTTTGGAAAGGTTTTGGATAAGTAATTCCTGAGCTTGCGCATTGCAAAAACGAATATAACCGTCATTCAAGCCGGACGCCTAACGGCGCCTCTGATTTTTTTCGTTATTTGCTTCTTGAAAACAGTGAAAATACTATGAATGCCTATAAAATGTAACCACTACCAATCATAAATTAATTATGAATATCTTTATAGCAACGATTGAGCAATATTTTTTTACAATTATCGGCGGTATTCTGTCTATTGCCTTTGTTGGCTTTGTTGCTTTTCGAAATAATAGGCTTAACAATCTTGCCGATGCTAGGACTCAACTTCAAGTCGCTTTCGGGGATGAACTTTCCATTATCAAACATCCGCCTCGTGACATCTCCCTTGAAATTGTTGAAATCCTCGAATCGGCTTTTCAAAAACATCACACTTCCGTCTTGAATTTCAATAGGCTTCTCAGTAAACGCAAAAGCATTAAATTCATGGAAGCTTGGCGCACTTATCACGCACATGGCAAACATGGTGAAAAGCCCTACTTTAGTCAATACGCTTCTACTGCTTTTAGTCTTCATAATAAAGAACCTCGTCTAGTTGCTATTGAAAGAATTGAGAAAATATTAAGCATCACATAACCAGCAAAGTAAATGTGATAGGGTCGGACCTAGCTAAGTAGTTGAAAATTAAAGGAAAAGGCCTTGACAAAGGCCTGGGGAAATGTGATAGGGTCGGACCTAGCTAAGTAGTTGAAAGTTAAAGGAAAAGGCCTTGAAAAAGGCCTGTGAAAAAGTGGGCCAGACTTGTCTATTGACTTTAGATGGGAAAATAGGAACAGTAACCGGTATTGAGCAGCAAGGGCGGATTACGTCCCATTCTGCCGATAGCTAATTCCTCAAATTAATTTTTATATATGAACATGCCAAAGCTGTATCAAACCCACCAACCCTGTTTCCCGACAGCATCAAAAGTGGTGGGTTAGCTTCATAGTGTGAGAAGCTCTAAAATAACTTTATTTCAGCATTAAAGGGATAGCTGAAAAGGAGCTTAACCCATCCTACCAAAAATCTGTGAAAAAAGGGACAGCGACCGTTATTGATCGAAGCTGCTTTGAGCTGGCTATTGCAGCAAGCAAGCGCAGGGCGGGTTACGTCCCATTCTACCGCTAGCTAATGCCTTGAATTAATTTTTTTATATGAATATGCCAAAGCTACATCAACCCCACCAATCCTCATTACCGACAGCCTCAAAAGTGGTGGGTTAGCGTCATAGTGTGATAAGCTCTAAAAATAACTTTATTTCAACATTAAAGGGGTAGCTGAAGGGAGCTTAACCCACCCTACAAAACTGATAGAAAAAATCGATATTAGTAGGAGATACACATAATGATTAAAGTAAGGAATATAAACAATAAAGTTTTACAGGTACAACTGATTATTTTGTTGATTCTTTGCTTTTTTTTTGGAGATGTAGTAAGCAAAGAATTGGATAAGCCTGATAAATTTACACCTAGTCGTTTTTGGGGTGAATGGAAAACAAAGGAAGGGATATCTCCCAAGATATATATTTCATTTCATAAAAATGGCTATGAAATAACTATAAACGATAAGCCAATAGAGATGAAGTACAGTATGTTATCCAGTTTTACAACTCACAGATTTTTCCAATTTCAAAAAGAGTATACTGGACCTTATGGTGGCTGGAGCTATAGAGAGCTTGCTTTGGTATCAGGCTATATTTCTTCAGAAAGAGTGCTGTCTGGTTTTTACACAGAGCTCGATCATGATAAGCTTGATGAAATAATCAGGAATTTTGATGTTCCTGTAGTTCTATATCGTTTAAATAGATAAGTTGGCTGATGGCACAAAAAAATAGAGGGTCATATCTGCATTATTAAGTTTTCGGGGAAAATAGCACAGTAGGGCGGATAAGCTTGCGTCATCCGCCGTACGATTGAAGAATGAAACCCAAGACAAAAAAATAGACAAGGTAATGTTGGGTTTCGCTAAAGCTTTACCCAAAACTATTCACAAAAATAGTATGTATACATTCAAGGTTAGAAAAGGTTATGGATCGGAAGAGCTTCTAATAGAATTTATTAAAGCCTCAGGAACTGAGGAAATGATAGAAGATTTAAAAATGTCTTTGTCTTCAATTGGTGCCAAATTGGAGAAGAAAGAAGATTTTTGGATGAATGACGAAATGCTATATCACATGAATAGTGAAATAGGGAGGTTTCAGATTTCGGTTGATGTATGGGATTGCATATTTATACTGGCAAGTAATAATCAGACGGCAATTCATAAAATAGAGTCAGTTTTGACTGAATCAGGAAAGTTTTCGAAGCAAGAATGAGCAAGCATAACGTAGATTACGCCCCCTTTTTCCGACAGCTAATTCCTTCAGCATCAAAAGTAGGTTAGCTTACCAGGAAATTTGCCCTTTTCAAAGGAGGGGCCATGAATAGTATCAAGTCGCTCCAGCCAATCCAGGACCGAGGCGCGGTTTTAGTTGGCTGGAGTTTCAATATTATGTGCGAAAGGAGTGTTAAGGTGGGGCAACAAGAGGAATACATCATATCGTTGGTTAAAAGCGGGGGGCCTAAAGCGGATCAATATGAAGAGCTCAATCAGTGGTTTCAAACCGTTGGGGCTCAGATGAGAGCAAACATGATCACACGCGATCAAATAAGGGAAATGTGGGGTGCTTTCGGTGATGCATTTTCAGCAAATACGATGCAGGGGTTCGTTGTAAATAAACCTTATGGGTATGCTGGAGATTTTGAGGTAATTGATAAAATATATACAGAGTGGTGTTCCCCCAAGGAAAACTTGATGAATTGGGATAAGTTCTTTCATTGGCAAAAAGCACCAATAGCAGTGAGAAACCGGAAAGAGTATTTCAAAGAATTACTATCGGACATTGAGAGGTCTGCCAATTATCCACGTGTCTTAAACATCGGCAGCGGTCCCTGCCGCGATGTATTGGAGTATCAGCAACAAAATCCATTAACGAAAATACAATTTGATTGTCTCGATATGGATAAAAGGGCAATCGAGTATTCAAAAAACATACTCAATGGTGGAAAGGTGACCTATTATTGTCAAAATGTATTTAGATTTCTGTCAGATAAAAGATATGATTTAGTTTGGTCTGCTGGTCTTTTTGATTATCTTGAAGATAAGCAGTTCCTTTTCCTGTTTCGTTCGCTAATTCGAACCGTATCCCCTGGAGGGGAGCTTGTAATTGGAAACTTTTCAGAAACAAATCCATCCCGAGATTACATGGAGTTTGGGGAATGGTTTCTACATCATAGAACTGAAAGCAAGTTGTTTACGTTGGCAGAGCAGGCCGGTTGTAAGACAAATTCGATCCGTATAGAACGTGAACCTTCCGGTGTTAATTTGTTTGTGAGAGTCCGTAAAACTTGAATTTCTAAATATACATAAGGCAAATGCACTGGGACATCAAAGCCACCAATCCTCATTACCGACAGCCTCAAAAGTGGTGGGTTAGCTTCATCCTGTGAGAATCTTAAAAAAATAACTTTTTTTCAGCATTAAAGGGATAGCTGAAGGGAGCTTAACCCACCCTACCAAAAATCTGCGTTCTCTGCGTCCTGGTTTATTTACATTTTAAGAGTCAAAGAGGTTTTAAAATCCGGTTAATCCTGTAAATCCTGTCAAAGAAAAAAAGATTTAAAAATTACTGAATCGATAAAAATATTATCCCTTTACTTTCAGGATATAGCTTTAGATTTTATCATACTATTTTGTATGATATGAAATGTTATCAATTAAAGCTGTTTTGGATCAAAATATTCAACAAAGCGACTATGCAGGCGACTATGTAAGCGATCAAGTAGAAAAACTATTAGCTATCATGAATGACAATTGGTTAAGCAGGGATGAGATGATGAATAAACTGGGTTTATCTCATCAGCCGACTTTTAGAAAAAACTACCTTAAGCCCGCTTTGAATCAAGGTTTAATTGTTATGAAAGATCCCCAAAGCCCTAAAAGCCCAAAACAAAAATATAGAAAAGTGTGAATATTTCGAATTAATTTTTTTATATGAATATGCCAAAGCTACATCAAACCCACCCCATAAAACTATCCTCTCCAATCCACTCTTTTGTCATTCCCGAAGGTTTAATCGGGAATCCGGTTTTGGTTGAAAAGTATAATCCCTAGCGACAGGATTTATCTTGTGATTTGATGAAGTAGTATAAGCAAAACCATATCCCCGATAGAGGCGCTCGGGGATGACAGGGAACAGAGTATCTGCAAAACTGCAACAATTCATACTCCTCCTTGATAGCCCTATCCCTTCTGATATACTTTATAAAGTTCTTAAATATGACAGGTCGTATCCTATGCAGGGTGGTCAATACATAAAATGGTTTAAAGACATTACCATTGATGATGTCCCTACCGTCGGCGGCAAGAACGCTTCTCTTGGCGAGATGTACCGTGAACTTGGCGAAAAGGGGGTGAGGATTCCCAATGGATTTGCCGTAAGGGCTGAGGCTTACCGGCATTTGATAGCCTCTGCCCGTATGGGGGAGGAATTGAAAGAGGCCATGTCGGGTCTCGATAAATCAAACCTGTCCGATCTGGCTCATCGCGGGAAAAAGGCCCGTGACCTCATTCTTGGTGGTGGTATACCTCACGACCTCTGGCAGGAGATCAAAGAGGCCTACCATCAACTTTGCGATGAATACGGACATAATACGGATGTTGCCGTCAGAAGTTCGGCCACGGCGGAGGATCTGCCGACAGCGTCCTTTGCAGGCCAGCAGGAAACTTACCTCAACATTCGGGGTTATCATTCCCTGAGGGAGGCCTGCAGTAAGTGTTTTGCCTCTCTCTTTACGGACAGGGCCATTTCCTACCGTATCGACAACGGCTTTGACCATTTCAAGGTGGCACTCTCCATCGGCATTATGAAAATGGTTCGTTCAGACATGGCCACAAGCGGCGTCATGTTTACACTCGATACGGAGACGGGATTTCGTGATGTTGTCTTTATTACCGCTACTTACGGTCTTGGTGAAAACATTGTCCAGGGGGCTGTCAATCCCGATGAATATTATGTTTTTAAACCAACCCTGAAAGAAGGTAAGCGTCCCCTTATCAGGAAGAAGACCGGTGAAAAGAAGATCAAAATGATCTATGGCCGGGGCGACTCCAAGCTACTCACACGAAATGTGGAAGTGCCCAAAGCAGAGCGCAACCGCCTTTGCCTCACCGATGATGAAGCGCTGGAACTTGCCCGCTATGCTGTAACAATTGAGGACCATTATTCCCAAAAGGCCCGTGTTCATCGCCCCATGGATATTGAATGGGCCAAGGACGGTGAAAGTGGAGAACTTTTTATTGTTCAGGCACGGCCTGAAACGGTGCAGTCTCAGAAAGCGCTCGACGTTCTTGAAACCTATCACCTGGAAGAGAGAGGGCCTGTTCTGGCAAGAGGGCGGGCGGTAGGGGAAAAAATAGCTGTCGGGAAGGCGCATATTATTCCCGATGTGGCCCACCTTTCCCGTTTTAATGATGGTGAGGTGCTTGTTGCTGATACGACGACACCCGACTGGGAACCTGTTATGAAGCGGGCGGCGGCCATTGTCACCAACAGGGGAGGGCGAACCTGTCATGCCGCTATCGTGAGCAGAGAGCTGGGAATCCCGGCTCTTGTGGGGACGGGAGATGCCACAGAGCAGGTAAAGTTGGGAACGACCGTTACGGTAAGTTGCGCCGAGGGGGACGAGGGACTCTTGTACGAAGGGGAGCTTCCTTTTCATGTGGAAGAACTGCACCTCGGTGAACTCAAACGTCCGAAAACGAAGATCATGATGAATCTGGGAGACCCCGAGCTTGCCTTTTCCCTATCCATGATTCCCTGTGACGGTGTTGGTCTTGCCCGTATGGAGTTTATTATCAACTCCTTTATTAAAATTCATCCCATGGCCCTTGTTCATCCTGAAAAGGTGACTGATGAAAAAGAGAAGGTTCATATAGAGGAATTAACTTTTGGTTATGAGAAAAGGTCGGATTTTTTTGTTGAAAAGCTGGCTGAAGGGGTGGGCACCATTGCCGCCGCTTTTTATCCAAGACCTGTCATTGTCAGGATGAGTGACTTCAAGACCAATGAATATGCAAGTCTTATCGGCGGGAGCTATTTCGAACCGGGCGAGGAGAATCCCATGATCGGTTTCAGGGGGGCCTCGCGTTATTATGACGAGAGATACCGGGAGGGCTTTGCCCTTGAGTGCAGGGCCATGAAAAAAGTTCGCAATGACATGGGGCTTGGCAACCTGATCATTATGATTCCTTTCTGCCGGACAGTGGAAGAAGGGGAGAAGGTGATTCAGGAAATGGCGAAAAATGGCCTCGTCCGTGGTGAAAATGATCTCAAGGTCTATGTTATGTGCGAGATACCGAATAATGTCATGGAAGTGGATGGTTTTAGCCGTATATTTGATGGATTCTCCATCGGCTCTAACGATCTGACACAGCTTACCCTTGGTGTGGATCGTGACTCGGAACTGGTAGCCCATATTTTTGATGAACGTGACAGTGGCGTCATGAGAATGATTTCAATGGCCATTGAAGGTGCCAGGAGAAACGGCCGCCATAGCGGTATCTGCGGCCAGGCTCCCAGCGATTATCCTGAATTTGCAGAGTTTCTTGTAAAAGAGGGGATTGAGTCTATTTCTTTGAATCCCGATTCGGTTATGAAGGTGACGTTGAAGGTGCTGGAGTTGGAGAAGGAGGGGGGACGTTTAAGCTCCTCCTCTTAAGGTAAGGGGAGGTTGGGAGGGCTTATGAAAATAAAGTTGTTAAGCAAAATAGGAATGGTCGTAAAATGAAACTAAAAGTATGGCCCGAATTCGACAATCGAAATGGTATTGTTGAAACAAAGCTTGATTCATTCGAAAGTATTGCCGATGTAATGGTGAACAAACTATTAGATAGGAAAGAAGGCTATATATTCCATGGGCATAGAAGAAATGATTGGAAACTTGAGTCTACCATAACCCGCCATATACAATAATCTGTTGTTACCATAGATGCAGCTGCGCATCTCAAATATTTTAAGAGTGCAACAATTGGTCGAAGAGGGATTGATCCTCAATCTCTAAGCGACGATGAATATTGGTCGCTTGGACAACACTTTGGTTTATATACACCTTTACTTGACTGGACCAAATCACCATACGTTGGACTTTTCTTTGCATTTGCAGAGGAAGGTGCAGTAGAAGATAGAACTGATACACGGGTATTATTTGTATTAAACCGAAAAAGAATTGAGGAAAAGTGTAAAAAATTAAAACGGCCTAATGTGCCGATATCTTTTACTGAACCTTACACAGATGATAATCAACGACTACTTAACCAATCTGGTTTATTTACATCAACAGATATAAATATCGAAATTGAGGATTGGGTAAGAAATAATTTTACAGAAAAAAATAAAAAACTTGTAATTCTTAAGCTGCATATCGACAATGATCTACGTCCGAAAATATTGAAGCAGTTGAATTGGATGAACATAAATTATTTAACTTTATTCCCAGGTATATTTGGTGCGGCAAAACATGCAAATCTGAAATGTACAATCGAAGGCTATTAACTGTTATGAGCTAAAGCACTCCGGTTATTGCGCCGGATGTTTATGAAGAGACAACTTTGTTTCTACTGGTTTATTGTCGTATGTGGTGTTAAGGTGTTTCAAGCCGGAGAACAAGGGCGAATGTATCATAAGGCGTATGGTGCAGGCTTATACCCCCTGCGGATTTGTTTCGTTTTCGTATATCTTTACGATTTTTTTCAACTTCCAGTTTTCATTTTACAAATTTTTCAAAGAGGGGGTGTGAGATGAATTTATTTGATTCTATAAAAATAGGTGATTTAAAGGGTCAAAAATTAATTGAATTGTATCAGGGAGACCTAACGAAATTATCTCCTGAAGATCATGTGGATATACTAGTCGTCTCAGCATTTCCTAAAGATTATTCGCCTGTACCTGGTTCCCTTATTGGAGCGTTGCATTGGAAAGGTGTATCAGTTGACGAGTTAGCTGATGACAGAGCTATTGATTTACGCAAGCATTTTTCATGCTGGCTATCACAAGAAATCAAAGCAAAAAATAAAGGTATTGAATTTGACAGGATATTGTGTTTTGAGCCCTACTATAGAGGTAAGCCACCTGAAGTTGTTGGTGATATTTTTAGAGCACTTTCTCCAATTTTAGCAGATATGGGTGGCGCTAATTCTGTTGCATTACCAATAGTTGCGGCAGGGAGTCAAGGTTACTCAGTTGCTGATGTACTGCCTCCGCTTCTCGATGCATCAATTAAATGGTTATCTTTAGGATATCCCATAAAAAAATTAAAGATAGTCAGCTATTCGGATGAAGATACTGATCATGCAAAACAAATATTTGATCGAATAAAAAAAGAGAAGGGATTTCAAAATGAAGTTGTTGAATATCAATATGATTTTTTTATCAGCTATGCTCATGAAAATGTAGAGGAAATGGAGATAATACGAAAAAATATTTCTGATTTAAATAATGAAATCAACTTTTTTCTCGATCGACAAGAAATAAAAATAGGCCAATCATGGCAAATAGAGGTATTTAAGGCGTTGGATAATTGTAAAAAAGTAATTTCTCTTTATTCACCATCTTATTTGGATTCTAAAATTTGCCAAGAAGAATTTAATATGGCCTGGCTTCGGGGAAGAAATAGGAATGAGAATACATTGATTCCAATTTATATTCAAAACGCAAATCTTCCAACGTACATGTCATCATTAAATTACATTGATTGTAGGGAAAGTGATGAAAAAAAAATAATTAATGCGTGTTCGCAAATTGTGAAAGATTTATAATTTTTACTAAATATATAGCAAACGTTGGGTGGATTAGGTTTTTATTCTGCCGATAACCGCTCTTTTCAAAAAAGATTGTTTTCTATGTATATGCTGAAGTTAAATCAAAACCACCAATCGTGTTTACATCCTATGGTAAAAACTGGTGGGTTAGATTCATAGTGTGGGAAACTCTGGGAAAAACGTTATTTGAGTATTTAACGGGCATCTGAAATGGAGCTTAACCCACCCTACAAAAAATCAGCTCCCCCACCTCTTGAAAAGATCATGCTCCACCCCTACCTGATCGAGAACCTTTCCCACGACAAAATCAACGAGATCTTCTATCGTTTCCGGTTTCTGGTAGAAGGCGGGCATGGCGGGAACGATGCGGGCATCCATGCGGGAGAGTTTGAGCATGTTTTCCAGGTGAATGTCATTGAGGGGCGTTTCACGTGCAACGATGATGAGATTTCCCCGCTCTTTAAGGACGACATCGGCTGCTCTTTCAAGAAGATTTCCTGAAATACCACTGGCAATGCGGCCCAGCGTTCCCATAGAACAGGGGCAGATAATCATAGTACCGCGGCCTGAAGAACCGCTGGCAAGAGGGGAATAAAAGTTGGAATTATCGTAATAGATGAGTTCTTCGCCAGCTCTGAAATGGGCTCTTATCTGCTCATTAACCCTGTTTTTGTCGCCACGCCAGTTAAAGCCCGTCTCTTCATTCATGACAAGAAAACCGGCTTCCGTAATGAGAAGATTTACTTTTTTATTATATTTCAGGAGGGCCTCAACCAGTCTGATGGCATAGATAGAACCGCTGGCGCCTGTAATGGCAACGGTTATGGCGTCATTTTTCATAGATACTTTCCTCTTTTTAAAAAAACTATATTATTCCCGCACTTTGTAGATAGAGCTTATTGGTTTTGCCTGAGAGTAGGTACTTCCTCTCCCTTGGTGGGAGCACCCACAGGGCATAAAGGGATTGAGGGGAGGGGGAAAGATATGGGTTGTTTTTAAGCTTTTCACCCTCACCCTGGCCCTCTCCCATCAAGGGAGAGGGGATAAATTATTATACAAAATTAAGGTTTCTAGTCGATTATTTTGCCTACCAGATCATAGGGATGGGCTTCGGTAATAAGGACTTCCCTCATCTCCCCGGTGGACGCGGTACCTTCGTTAATGTAGGTAATACCGTCTATTTCCGGGGCCTGAAAAGCGGCTCTTCCCTGTAATAAAAGATCCGTTTCCTCACTCAAACCTTCAATGAGAACTTTTGTTTTTTTGCCTACATGTTCCCTGTTTTTTTCAAGAGATATGCGTTGCTGCAGCTCCATGATCCTGTTGTAACGCTCCTCCTTTACCTCTTCATCGACCTGGTCGGGCATGGAGCCGGCTATGGTTCCTTCTTCCTGCGAATAGGTAAAAACACCGAGATGGTCGAACCTTGTCTCTTCGATAAAGGATAAAAGGTTTTCAAATTCCTTTTGCCCTTCTCCGGGAAAACCGACAATAAAGGCGCTTCTTAGCGTTACGTCGGGAATGGTTGATCTCAAACGGGCCACAAGATCACGGATCATCTTTTCCCTCGTTCCCCGCTTCATCCCCTTAAGGACTTTGTCGTCAATATGCTGGAGCGGCAAGTCGATATATTTTACGATTTTCTCTTCTTTGGCAATGAAATTGACCAGTTCCTCGTTTAAAAGGGTAGGGTAGCAGTAGAGCAGCCTGACCCAGTTGACTGTATCGATGGCAGTGATCTTTTCAAGAAGATTTTTAAGTGTTGTCGATTCCGGCAGGTCTCTGCCGTAAGCCGTCGTATCCTGGGCAACGAGGTTGAATTCCTTGACGCCATTTGAGGCGAAGTTTTTTATCTCCTCCACGATGGAAGCCTCATTCCGGCTCCTGAAATCTCCCCTCAACCTTGGTATAATGCAGAAGGTGCATGGATTGGAGCAGCCTTCGGCAATTTTAATGTAGGATGAATAAAAAGGTGTGGTGGAAATCCTTGGCGTCGTATGGTCGTGAATGTATTCGGGGATACCTGTTGCAACGACGGTTTCACCCTTTTTTGTTTCCACAACGAGATCGGTGATACGCTGGTACTCACCTGTACCGACAAAGAGATCGACTTCGGGGAGTTCTTCCTTCAGTTCCTCCTGGTATCTCTGGGTAAGGCATCCGGCTACGACGAGGAGTCTGCATATGCCTGATTCTTTATAAGAGGCGTATTCAAGAATTGCGTTGACAGATTCTTCCGTCGCCTTTTGAATAAAGGTACAGGTATTGATAATGATGATTTCCGCTGAGGCGGGGTTTTCCGTCAGTTCGTAACCTTTGTCGCCGAGGAGCCCCAGTATGACTTCAGAGTCAACCCTGTTTTTGGGACATCCAAGGCTGACCATTGCAATCTTTTCCAAGTTGATCCTTATAACGTGGAAAGAGCAGCTGTGCTGTAAACTCATGCTCAACTGCTCTTTCCATGATGATATTTTCCCACGATAGTAGCAGAGAGAGGGCAAAACTGTCAATTTAATCAAGGGCTCAAGATTTCATATGCGCTTGTCAGAATGAAAGAAATGACATCACATTAGTGCGCTTAAATTGAAAATTGATGGGATTTATTCTTGACTAAAAAGTTCACTATGAGATAGATTAACCCATTTCTATGCTTCATTTTTAAGGGAAAGGACGCCGTGCTTAACTACATTGAAAAAAGCAATTTTTTATATGATATAAAGCCTGTTCAAAATGCCTGGTTTCATGTAAAGGAATTTGCCGATCATCATCTTACCAATCCCCTCTCGCCTGTGGCGAGAATGCTTCTCACTTCAGACGGTTCCATGACCCAGATGCTGGAATCGCTCCTTCTTTCAAAGGTTTCCATGTCCATTGAAAGGCAGGAAATTATTGCTTCTGCGGCAGGCCTCAATATCGTCGATAGTGAAGGACGTAAGGCCCTTGCAAGGGAAGCCTGGCTCACTGACGGCAAGCGGCCTCTCATTTATGCGCATTCCATTCTTTTTTCTGATGATGGCAATTGTTCTCTTGAGTCCATTCAGGGCGTAAGCCAGCCTCTCGGCAGAATGTTGAGAGACGATAAGATAAAGACGCTGAGAGATGATTGTCATATGGGCATTGTAAGGAGCGAAAAAATTGCCGGGCGCCTTGGTATTAATACAGAAAATGATCTTTGGGCCCGCTATTACCGTTTAAACACTGATAGTGGTCTCAATGGCGTCATATTCGAGCTCTTTAACCCTGATCTCATCGATATGTAAATTTCTTTCCCTTTTCCCCCCTCATAAAAATGCAAGTCTTGCAGATGCCTCCTTTATCTGCTATCAAATAACTATACCCCTAACTTTAATTGAAGGAGGTCTACTATGGCTGTACAGTTTATGGCGACACCTTTTATTGTAATAATTGTCTTTATTATTCTTGGTATCAGGATCCTCAATGAATATGAACGTGGTGTTATTTTCAGGCTCGGCCGGCTTTCAAATACAAAGGGACCGGGCCTTCGCTGGATCATTCCTTTTATCGACAGGATGGTCAAGGTAGATCTAAGAACCGTTACCATGGATGTGCCCGGCCAGGATGTGATTACCAGGGATAATGTTTCCATCAAGGTCAATGCCGTTATTTATTTCAGGGTTATTAAACCGACAAAGGCTATTATCGAGGTAGAAGATTTTCTTTATGCCACATCCCAGCTTGCCCAGACCACGCTGAGAAGTGTCTGTGGAGAGGCAGAACTGGATGAACTCTTGTCGGAAAGGGATGCTGTAAATAAAAAATTACAGGAAATTCTCGATAAAATGACTGATCCCTGGGGGGTCAAGGTGTCTACCGTCGAGGTAAAGCATATCGACCTCCCGCTGGAGATGCAACGTTCTATGGCTAAACAGGCGGAAGCTGAAAGAGAAAGGCGCGCAAAAATTATTCATGCCGAAGGAGAACTTCAGGCCTCCTATAAGCTCTCCGAAGCGGCTCAAGTCATCGACAGGAGTCCGAAAGCACTCCAGCTCAGATACCTGCAAACCCTCTCTGAAGTGGCTGCCGAAAACAACTCTACCGTTTTATTTCCCATCCCTATCGATCTTCTAACGCCTTTCCTGGGGAAAAGTGAATCCGGAAAGGGGGGGTAAGTGCTGGCGTATAAGAAGATTTTGCTTGACTTTTTCAGGCCCAATTTTTAATAATTACTCTTTCGTTCGGGAGGGGCACCTTTGAAAATTACCCTTAATGAGATACCTGATGATGGTAGTCTTCGTGTTGAACTGAAAGAATCCGGGGAAGATCTGAATCGCTTTTTGGGCGAAAGTTCATCTCATATTCTAAAGTTTAAAGAACCTGCCGGTGGAATATTCGATATCTCGAAAAAAGAGCGGACGCTTTTTATCAATGTTCGGATTGAAGGCTCTGTTCAGGTTGTTTGTTCCCGATGTCTTGCAGATTTCGATTATCCGATAAATGGAACCAGCAAGCTTGTTCTGTATCCTGAATGCGCAGATGTTGAGAGTGTTGACCCTGATGATGACAGGGATTACTATGACGGTGAAAAGATCGATATCAAAGAGATCCTTGATGAAGAGACTTTGATGCTCGTTCCTTTTAATCCCCTTTGTCGGGATGATTGTAAGGGGCTTTGTTCTGTTTGTGGCGCTAATTTGAATGAAGGGGCCTGTGGTTGTTCCCGTAAAGATGTGGATGAGAGATTTTCCGTTCTTAAAGGATTGAAGATCTGATTTGATAAAAAATAAGAGATAGAGTAGGTTTGATATGGCTGTACCAAAGAGAAAAGTTTCAAAAGAGAGAAAGAGAAAGAGAAGGAGTCATCACGCACTGACGACTCCTAATGTTGTTAACTGCCCTGAATGTGGTGAACCGAGATTGTCGCACAGGGCTTGTCCTGGCTGCGGCTTCTACAACGGCAGGAAGGTACTTGCTTCCGAAGAATAGGCCATTCCTTTTATGAAAATAGCCTTGGATGCTATGGGGAGCGATAATGCACCCCAGGTTGAAATAGATGGTGCTGTTAGGGCGGCAAGAGAATATGATGTTTCCATAATTCTTGTCGGTGACCGGGAAATACTCGAAGCCGAACTGGCAAAGAGGGGAGCCCAGGACTTGCCCATTACAGTAAAAAGTGCATCGCAAGTTGTGGGAATGCATGAATCTCCCTCTGTTGCACTCAGGAAGAAGAAAGATTCCTCTATTCGGGTCGCATTTGATCTCGTTAAGTGTGGTGAGGCAGATGCTGTTGTAAGTGCCGGTAACTCCGGTGCCGCCATGGCAACAGGCATGTTTGTTTTGAGGAAGCTCAAAGGTGTCGACAGGCCGGCAATAGCTACTGTTGTGCCGACCCTTAAAGGGCAATCTGTGGTGCTTGATGTTGGTGCCAATGTAGATTGCAAACCTGATCATCTTGTTCAGTTTGCCGTTATGGGTGAAGTTTATGCCAGGTATGTTCTTGGTGTAGAGAGGCCGAAAGTAGGTCTCTTGAGCAATGGTGAGGAAGAGGAAAAGGGGAATGATCTCACCAGGGAGACACATGGCATACTGAAAAAAAGCGCCCTAAATTATGCCGGTTATATTGAAGGCCGCGATATTTATAGTGGTGAAGTAGATGTCGTTACCTGTGATGGATTTGTAGGAAATATCTTTTTGAAGACCAGCGAGGGATTGGCCGAGGCTATAGGGCGCATGCTCAAGGAAGAGCTTAAGAAAAGTTTTCTGTCCAAGATCGGTTATCTCCTTGCACGTGGGAGTTTCAAAACATTTAAAAAGAAGGTCGACTATTCCGAATATGGTGGAGCGCCGCTCCTCGGTATCAATGGAGTCGGTTTCATAAGTCATGGCGGTTCCAATGCCAATGCAATAAAGAATGCCATAAGGGTTGCTTCCGAGTTTGTCAGGAACAGGGTCAATAAGCACCTTCTTGAAGAGTTTGAGGATAAAGTTGATCTTGGTGAGATGAATTCACAGCAGCAATTGAAGGCTTCTTCGCAATAATGAATTTGTTGAAAAATAGATTGCCTCTTGAGGGAAGCTTGTGCTGAGAGGCAGGATAAAAGGAATCGGTTCCTGCTTGCCGGAAAAGGTGTTGACCAATGCTGACCTTGAGCAGATGGTCGATACCGATAATGAATGGATTGTTACAAGGACCGGCATCAGAGAAAGACGTATTGCCGCAGAGGGAGAGGCAACCTCTGATCTTGCATTTAAAGCCGCCGGTGAGGCCTTGGTCAACGCCGGTGTCGCGCCGGAAGATCTGGATCTGATTATTGTAGCGACGACGACGCCCGACTTTCCCTTTCCTTCGACTGCGGCTGTTTTACAGGGAAGGCTTGGAGCGAGGAGGGCTGCGGCATTTGACCTGCAGGCTGTTTGTACGGGCTTTGTTTATGCTCTTTCCACGGCCGACCAGTTTATAAAGAGCGGTATGTACCGCAAGGTACTTGTAGTGGGCGCCGAAGTCCTTTCCCGTATTATTGATTGGAAAGACAGGACAACCTGTATTCTCTTTGGAGATGGTGCGGGAGCAGTTGTTCTTGAAGCTGAAAAAGGAGAGAATGGTATCCTCTCAGCACATCTCCATGCAGATGGAAACCAGTATGACCTGCTTTATGTGCCTGGCGGTGGTTCGCGGGTTCCGGTCAGTCACGAACTCGTAGACAGTCGTGAGCAGTACGTTAAGATGAAAGGGAATGAAGTTTTCAGGGTAGCTGTTTCTGCTTTGGAAAGTACGGCCCTGGAAGCTTTGGAATATAATGGCATGACCGGTGAAGATATCGATCTTCTGGTTCCCCATCAGGCAAATATACGGATTCTTAATGCGACGGCGAAGAAGCTTGGTTTGCCTCCGGAAAGGGTGGTCATAACGGTGGATCGACACGGTAATACATCGTCTGCATCTATTCCGCTTGCATTGCATGAAGCGGTAAAAAATGGCAGGGTCAAGGATGGATCGATCATCCTTTTAGATGCCTTTGGAGGAGGTTTTACCTGGGGATCTGTATTAATCAGGTGGTAATTTTTTAATCTCTAAATCGGGAGGTGTTTTTATGGGGCTCATGAAAGGGAAGCGTGGCCTTATTGTTGGTGTTGCAAATGAAAAAAGTATTGCCTGGGCAATAGCTCAGGCGCTTCACAGGGAAGGGGCGGAGCTTGCCTTTACCTACCTCAATGGATCGCTGGAGAAGAGAGTGCGTCCCTTGGCTGAAAGTATCGGGTCAAGTGTTATTTTGCCTTGCGATGTGGGGCGGGATGAAGATATTGATGCTCTATTTGATTCCCTCAAAAAGGAGTGGGGCTCACTCGATTTTCTTGTTCACTCAGTTGCCTTTGCCAATAAGGATGAGTTGAGGGGCGCTTTTTATGATACATCAAGAGAAGGTTTTTCCCTTGCCGTCGATATTAGCGCCTATTCGCTGGTTGCTCTTACGAGAGGGGCCTTGCCGCTCATGGAAGGGAGAAATGGAAGCGTACTTACTTTGACCTATTACGGTTCCGAGAAAGTTATGCCTAACTACAATGTAATGGGGGTTGCAAAATCAGCGCTTGAAACTTCTGTCCGGTACCTGGCTGCAGACCTTGGTCCCCTCGGGCACAGGGTTAATGCCATTTCAGCAGGGCCGGTGAGGACGCTGGCTGCAGCGGGCATAGGTGACTTCAGGAAAATCCAGCTTGTTAATGAGTTAAGATCGCCTTTCGGAAGGCTTGTTACCCTGGAAGAGATAGGCAACACAGCGCTCTATCTTGCCTCTGATGCCTCGACAGGCATGACAGGTGAAATACTGCATCTTGATTGCGGATTCCATGCAATGTCGCTCTCTATTAAAGAAGCAACGCATATGGCTTCCCGTGAATAATTTTTTTCTTTAAAGAGTTTGTAATGTCTAAAACTGCATTTATATTTCCCGGCCAGGGATCTCAATACATTGGAATGGGAAAGGACCTTTGCCAAAACTTTGCCGCAGCACGTGAAGTCTTTGAAGAAGGCTCCGATACTATCGGACTGGACCTTAAAAAGATTTCTTTTGAAGGTCCCCAGGATCTGCTTAATCTGACGGCCAATACCCAGCCGGCTATTTTGACAGCCAGTATTGCTGTGCTTAAGGTTTTAAAAGCTGAAACAGGGTTTGAGGCTGTCTGTCTTGCCGGGCATAGCCTGGGAGAGTATACGGCCCTCTTTCATAGTGGTGTTTTTACTTTTTCCGATGCGGTAAAGATTGTCAGGAAACGTGGTGAGTTGATGCAGGAAGCGGTTCCCGCAGGAACAGGCGCCATGGCGGCAATCCTTGGCATGGAGAAAGATGATGTTGAGCAGATCTGCAATGAAGCGTCTGCCCTTGATATGGTCTCACCGGCCAATTTTAATTCTCCGGGACAGATTGTTGTTGCCGGCAGCAAGAAGGGTGTTGAAGCGGCAGTTGAACTGGCAAAGGAAAAAGGTGCTAAAAGAGCTATTCAACTCCCTGTCAGTGTTCCTTCGCATTGCAGTCTCATGGAGGGTGCCGGTGAGGAGTTAAGGCAGTATCTGGAAGGGTTTTCTTTAGGTGACCTTGACATTCCTGTTGTTTCCAATGTTGAAGCTGAACCTTATCCCGGCAAGCAGGAAATCGTAAATATACTGGTAAAGCAGCTCAGTTCTCCCGTCAGGTGGGATGATTCCGTACGTTATCTAAAAGCGATGGCTGTTGAGTCGGTTGTCGAGGTTGGGCCCGGCAAAGTACTGTCCGGCTTAGTTAAAAGAATTGACAGAACCATTGGGATTGTCAACGTTGAAGATAGTGTTTCACTGAAAAAAATGCAGTAAAGGAAAGGACGAGGAAGACGCTTATGAAATTAGAAGGAAAAAGTGCCCTTGTTACAGGGGGAGCACAGGGTATAGGTAAGACGGTTGCTCTTTTGCTTGCACGTGAGGGGGCAAATGTTGCCGTTTCTGATATCAATGCCGATCTTGCTGCTGCAACCTGCGGTGAAATTGAAGCATTGGGTAGAAAATCTGTGGCAATTGAGGGAAACGTTGCCGATTTTAAAAGTACTGAGGAGATGATGGCCTCAGTTGTTGACAAGATGGGAAGCCTTGATATCCTTGTTAATAATGCCGGCATTACCCGTGATACGCTTCTCCTGAGAATGAAGGAGGAAGATTGGGATGCCGTTATCAGCGTAAATCTCAAGGGTACCTTTAACTGTAGCAGGGCTGCTGTTAAATATATGTCCAAACAGAGGTCGGGAAAGATTGTGAACATTGCTTCCATCGTCGGTCTTATGGGGAATGTGGGGCAGGCTAATTATGCCGCTTCCAAGGCCGGTGTTATTGGTCTTACAAAAACGACTGCACGGGAATTTGCCGCACGTGGAATCAATGTTAATGCCGTTGCTCCCGGTTTTATTGCAACGGCAATGACTGATGCCATTCCTGAAAAGGCAAAAAATGAGCTTAATGCCCAGATCCCTATGGGAAGACTTGGAACACCCGATGATGTTGCCGAGGCGGTTCTTTTTCTTTCAGGCGCTGCATCAGACTATATTACGGGGCAGGTAATCAGTGTAAACGGCGGAATGTATATGTAATGTAGTATCCGGATTTTTAAGTCCGGCATAAAATAAGTTAAATTAAAGTAAATTTCAGGAGGTTTTAGCATGTCAATGGAGAATAAGGTTAAAGATATTATTGTAGAACAGCTTGGTGTAAATGCCGATGAAGTTGTCCCCGGTGCATCATTTATTGATGATCTCGGTGCCGATTCTCTGGATACTGTTGAGCTTGTAATGGCTCTTGAAGAGGAGTTCGGTGTCGAGATTCCTGATGAGGATGCAGAGAACATCAAAACTGTTCAGGATGCCATCGATTATATCAATAAGAACCAGGACTAAGTGATTCCCTTTCTCTAAGGAGAGATTTAGAATGAGAAGAGTTGTTGTTACCGGTCTCGGAGCCGTCACTCCTCTTGGTATTGGTGTTGAAAAAAGCTGGCAGGCAATTACCAATGGTGAGTCCGGCATTGGTCTGGTGACCAGGTTTGATGCGTCTGATTTTCCTTCACGTATAGCAGGTGAGGTGAAGGGATTTAATGCTGAAGACTATATGGATAAGAAAGAAGTCAAGAAAATGGATACCTTCATTCACTATGCCATTGCTTCCTGTCAAATGGCAATAGAGGATTCGGCGCTGTCTATTACTGATGAAAATGCTGAAAGGGTGGGCGTTATGGTTGGCGCCGGTATGGGTGGTTTGCCTGCTATAGAGCGTTATCACGAAGCCTACCTCGAAAAAGGTCCCAAAAAGATCTCTCCTTTTTTCATTCCCATGACCATAATTAATATGGCGGCAGGTCATATTTCTATCATCTATGGGGCAAAGGGACCCAATTCCAGTGTTGTGACGGCTTGTGCCACCGGTACGCATGCCATTGGTGATGCCTACAAGATCATTCAGCGCGGTGAGGCTGATGCCATGATTGCCGGTGGTACGGAATCGGTCATTTGTCCTCTTGCTTTTGGAGGGTTTGGTTCTGCAAAGGCCTTGTCCAGGCGCAATGATGAACCTGCAAGGGCAAGCAGGCCCTTTGATGCGGAGAGAGATGGTTTCATTATAGGTGAAGGTGCAGCCGTTGTTATTCTGGAAGAGTATGAATCGGCAAAAAAGAGGGGAGCCAAGATATACGGTGAGATCGTTGGTTACGGCATGTCGGGAGACGCCTTTCATATGACCTCTCCTTCATCTGGAGGCGAAGGCGCTGCGAGGTGTATGGTGCAAGCCCTGAACGACGGTGGGATCAATGCTGAAGAGGTGGGTTATGTTAATGCCCATGGTACTTCTACCCCTGCCGGAGATGCTGGTGAAACGATGGCTGTCAAGAAGGTATTCGGTGATCATGCGTACAAGCTGGCAGTGAGTTCCACAAAATCGATGACGGGTCACCTCCTGGGCGCTGCCGGTGCCGTGGAAGCGGTTTTTTCTACCCTGGCAGTTGACAGAGGGATTCTGCCTCCCACCATTAACTATGAAAATCCGGACCCTGAATGTGATCTTGATTACATTCCCAACAGCGCAAGGTCTGAAAGTGTTAAATATGCCATGTCAAATTCCTTTGGTTTTGGCGGCACCAATGCAACTTTAATCATAGGCAAAGTATAAATATGATTGCTATTGCCAGTGATCACGGCGGCTATGAATTAAAGGAAGACCTTAAGTGTTTTCTCGAAGAAGCCGGTTACAAGGTTAGTGACCTCGGCACATTCAATGATGGTTCTGTTGACTATCCTGATTATGGAATCGATTTGTCCAGGCGTGTTGCTTCAGGAGAATTTGATAAAGGGATTCTTTTGTGCGGCACCGGAATCGGCATGTCTATTGTTGCCAACAAGGTTCATGGTATCAGGGCAGCCCTTGTGAATGATGTTTATTCGGCTAAAATGAGTGCTCAACATAACGATGCAAATATACTCGTTATCGGCGGCAGGGTAACAGGTA
Organism: Deltaproteobacteria bacterium; assembly: GCA_029860075.1. Classification (NCBI taxonomy): domain Bacteria; kingdom Pseudomonadati; phylum Myxococcota; class Myxococcia; species Deltaproteobacteria bacterium. The sequence goes on from JAOUBX010000059.1 coordinate 28,717, forward strand.
AAGGTTTGGCCAGGGAGTTGGTTAAGGTATGGCTTGAGACTGCCTTTTCAGGTGGAAGACACCAGAAAAGGCTCGATAAAATAGCTGAGCTTGAAAAGTGCTGATTTCAGGTGATGGTTTCAAATTGAGACGTGACTTTATTTATTCTAAAATCCTTTTTTTTGTTTTTCTCTTGACAATTGGTTCTTGATTGGTTATAAATTAACGTTTTACAGATTTCCGGTTGCCGATGGCTGTTGGGAGTCTGTTTTTTCGTCTAATCTGTTTGGCTGGCGTAGCTCAATTGGCAGAGCAGCTGATTTGTAATCAGCAGGTTGCGGGTTCGAGTCCCATCGCCAGCTCCAGTAAATAAGGCCGGAATTTTTTTGTAAAGGGATTGTTGGTCTCAAGGTAATTGAGTGATTCCGGAGAGGTACCCGAGTGGCCAAAGGGAGCAGACTGTAAATCTGCCGGCTCAGCCTACGGAGGTTCGAATCCTCCCCTCTCCACCATTTGGGTGGTTCTGTTTATAGTTAAAAGTGCGGGTGTAGTTCAATGGTAGAACTCTAGCCTTCCAAGCTAGATGCGCGGGTTCGATTCCCGCCACCCGCTCCAGAAAAGCTGGGGTTGACTCTCCGGGGGATTTGTATCTTTTGCCCACGTGGCTCAGGGGTAGAGCACATCCTTGGTAAGGATGAGGTCATGGGTTCAATTCCCATCGTGGGCTCCATTTTAATTGCTTGAAATTATGAAACTGTATAGCAAATTTTAGGAGGTACTTGATAGATGGCTAAGGAAAAGTTTGAGAGGACGAAGCCCCATTGTAACGTGGGAACCATTGGTCACGTTGACCATGGAAAGACAACATTAACGGC